>JALOPK010000004.1 GCA_025453925.1 Candidatus Eiseniibacteriota bacterium
TGCATGACGTCTCCTATCTACATGCGTTCGGGCGCCTCGACACCCAGGAGTGAGAGCCCCCGTGCCAGCACCAGGCGGGTCGCGCGCACCAGCCCAAGCCGCGCCCACGACAACTCCCTGTCGTCACCAATCACCCGGTGATGCTGATAGAACTGGTGAAACGCGGTGGCCACGGTGCGGAGGCACACGGTAATCTTCTGCGGTTCCAACGATTCCGTCACCTGACGAAGAACCACCGGAAACTGGAGGATTTCACGGATCAACGCAAGTTCCTCCCGCTGCGTCAGGACGGTGGGATCGAACGGCTCTTCCCCACCGATCCCGCTCTCCGCCGCGAACCGGAGAATGCCGGCGGTGCGTGCATGGGCGTACTGCACGTAGAAGACGGGGTTCTCCTCACTCTGTCGGAGCGCCAGATCAATGTCGAATGCCAGATGGCTGGATCGGACGCGCAGAAGGAAGAAGTACCTGACGGCATCAACTCCCACCTCGTCCAAGAGCCAGTCAAGGGTCAGGAACTCGCCAGAGCGCTTCGACATGCGCACGTCCTGCCCTCCGCGTTTCACGGTCACGAACTGGTGAATCAGCACCTGGAAACGCGAAGTGTCCCCTCCGAGGGCTTGCACCGCCGCAAGCACCACCGGATAGGTGGCCTGGTGATCCGCCCCGAACACGTCAACGACGAGATCGTACCCGCGCTCCAGCTTGTGCCGGTGATATGCGATGTCGGGCAACCGGTAAGTTGGTTCCCCCGTGCCCCGAACCATGACCCAATCCTGATCGAGTCCGAGGCTCGTCCCGGCAAGCCACTCCGCGCCGTCCTTCACGTAGGAAACCCCTACCTCCCGCATGGCTCTGAGCGTATCCGCAATGCGCCCGGTCTCGTAGAGGCTGGCTTCGCTGTAGTAGGAGTCAAACCGGACGCGCAACCTCTCAAGTGTCCTTTGTATTCCACCGAACGCCGCGTTCTTGCCAAAATCCGAAAAGACGTCGACGTCGGTCTCCCCCTCGGCATCTCCCCGGTCGGCGCGAAAGGCCTCGGCGATCCCCCTGACGTACTCACCATGGTAGCCCCCCTCGGGCACATCAGCGGGTCGGCCAAGCAAGGTGAGGTACTGGGCTCGGACTGATTCGCCCAGCATCCGGATCTGCCGGCCTGCATCGTTGAAGTAGTACTCGCGATCCACCTGATAGCCCGCATTGTCCAAAACGCGGGCGATAGCGTCACCCAGGACAGCCTGGCGCCCGTGACCGATGGTGAGAGGTCCGGTAGGATTGGCGGACACGAACTCCACCTGTGCCCGCAGTCCTCTGCCCGTCGACAGACGCCCGAACGCCTCTCCTTGCGACAACGCCGCCATCAATCCCCGCCGGAGCACAACCGGCGAAAGCGTCACGTTGATGAACCCGGGACCGGCGATCTCGACGCCGTCAACCACCTCCGGCGGGAGCCGCAGGCGCCCCACGATCCCCTCGGCGATGGCGCGGGGCGATTCGTGCAGCACGGGGGCCAGGAGAAGGGCGAGATTCGAGGCGAAATCGCCGTGCTCGGTGTCCTTCGGCCGCTCGAAGGCGCTGGGCATCCCCGCGGCCGCCTCCCCGGCGGCGGCATGAAGCGCAGCCTTGATGAAGTCGACAATCTGTTCAATGCTCTCAATCGTCGGCATCATCATCCCCGAGGGCCTCTGCGGTCTCCACCGAGAGTTGCTTCGACTCGATCATGGTGCGGGGCGCATCCCCCCAGAGCTCCTCCAGCGAGAAGAACGCCCGTGTTTCCGGATGCATCATGTGCACCACCACGTCGAAGTAGTCCAGCAGGATCCATCGCGACCCGGGATCTCCCTCCCGGTGATGCGGAGCAGCTCCGTCTTCCCTCAGCCTCTCCTCGATGCCTGCGGCGATGGCCTGCAGGTGCATGTCTGAGGAACTGGAGGCGATCACGAAGAAGTCAACGACGTCGCTCAGGGTACGCAGGTCCAGAACGAGGATGTCAGTCGCAAGTTCGTCGGCTGCACAGGCGGCAGCAGCCATGGCCAGCGCCTCGGATTCCTTCACGCGGGCTCCTTTCGGGATTGCGGAATGTGCGCGGGTGGCGGATCACATAACATCCAACTCCCCATGGAACGACACCCGGCCGCCGTGTCAAGTACGGGAGAGGTCCGCCGCGTCAACGAATGATGAGGGTCCGGGTGGCTGAACCGCAGGGGGCAGGGCGCCCACGCCAGCAGGCGGGCGCCGGATGATGACGGGTTGGGCCACGGTCCCTCCAAGACCAAGGCGGAGGGGGTGCCGGCGTTCGGGCTGCCCAAAGGCACCTCGTCAACCCGGCAGAGCAACCAGTGCTTCGGATCGATGGCCATGGCCGTCACCGGCTGGTCCAAGACCAGTTACGCGAAGGAAACGGCCTCTCGGGTCCATACGGGCTGAATGAGCGAGGTCCCGTCCTGCCGCGTGTACCGGACATCGAGGGGCATCTCGAACAGCGTGGTGTTGGTCTGCACCTGTTCGATGCAGGATGGTTCTCCAGGTCGCATCGTCCGCGGCGCATGCCCAGCCGAATTCGTACCGGGGGTAGTACGCACCAAAGATCCACTGGTCGAAGAACCAGCCGAGACTGATCCCGTGCGAAGTCTTCAACGGCCTCCCGAAGATCGTCTGTGCGGGCCGACGAGTAGGCAGACCGCGCGCCGTATGCCCTCCGGGCGTCGAAAACAAGGACTGTCGCCGACCACGTGCCGCAGCATGTGCAGAACGTGGGCGCCCTTCTGGTAGCTCAGTCCGTAGTCGAAGATGTCGTCGGCCTCGGGGTTTTCGACATAGACGGTTCCACCCCCCCAATACGCGTTCCCCGCCATGGCGGCGTGATAGGCGCCGACACCGCCCTCCACCTCCTGCCCTAGCGCCTCCCCGTAGGTGGCGAACCCCTCGTTGAGCCAGACATCGTGGAACGACGCGCAGGTCACCATGTCGCCCCGCCACTGGTGCCCCAGTTCGTGCACGATGATCCACTCCCATCCTCCGTAGGCCGCCCATCCACCCATGCTGGTACACGTCTGATGTTCCATGGCGCCCCCCAACGGAAACAGGGCCTGGCCGTACTTCTCCTCGGGAAATGGGTACGGCCCGAAGCGTGACGCCAGATCACCCATTGCGGGCACCGTGACGCCAAATGCCCCGGCGTTGCCCGCCAGTTCGGGGTAGAGATAGTGGACGACCGGCACGGAGTCGCTCTGCTGGGGTACATACCATTCGGTAATGGCCACGTAGTCAGTCGGTGATGGCCAGCGAAACGAGGTAGGTGGCGATAGGGTAGGATTCTCGCCATCGGTAGCGGGCGCGGGCCCCTGGAAGTTGATCAACCCGGAGGAGCCGCCCGTTGGACGCGACCACCAGGTTTGCGGGAACCGTGATGGCCAGCGAAACCCCATCAGCCTTGTCATCCGGCCGGTCCTTGCATGGCCACCAGTTGCGGGCTCCGAACGGCTCGCTCAGCGTGGCGACCAACGGCACGCCGTTGCGGTCACTGAAGAACGGGACTCCGAATGAGGAGTACAGAGGGGAGCCATGGTACGAGACGACCAGATCAAGCGAGTCGGCGACCGCGGCGGGATGGGAAAGGTCGATCGTGAGCTCATCTCCGTCGAGACGCCAGGCGTCAACTTGGCCGGCGATGCTGTCCGCTGCCAGTCAGGTGCTGTTCATGTCCAGCATCACGGATGTCAGCGGTTCGACGATGTCCGCTACGACCCGCACGGAGCCTCGGATCTGGCGGGCGGCAGGGTCGATATCGAGGACGATGTCGTAGCGGCGCACATCGATGCCGAAGCCCGACCGAAACGACGCCGGCGATTCCGGGGACGCCAAGAAGGCCCGGTGCGCCCGTTTCCTTGCCTCGGCCGCCGCGCGGAGAACCTCGGGAGACCGGGGAGGTGGCGCGTACCCGGAAACCATCAGCCCGGCGATCATCAGGAGGAGGATCATGCATGCTCCTTGGTGTCGTGCCACGCCCCGGTGCACACCGGCAAGAATGGGTCTGCTCCGCGGGGGTCAAGCACGCTGCGTTGTGGCGCGGGATGGGGCGCTCTATCTTGACCGACCGGAGGTTGATCATGTGGCGAACGGCCGTGCTCCTAAGCATCATTGCCGCCTCAGCGTGGAGTGCCATTTCGTCCGACGCTGGCGTTGGCGTCTACTGGGTGAGGTTCGTGGATAAAGGACCTCAAGGGGCGACCGCGGCCCGCACGTCCCTGTCGGACCGCTGCCTCAGACGACGGGCCAAGGTGCGCCCTGCGGACCGCCTCATCGATTCAGGCGACCGTCCCGTGCACGAACCTTATGTCGCCCGCGCTCTGCCGCACGTGAAGCGTGTGCGGCATCGGTCGCGGTGGCTCAATGCCATCTCTGTTGAGGCAACGCCGGAACAGGCTGCCGCCTTGCGCCGCCTACCCATGGTGCGGGCGGTCCATCCGCTGGCGCGGTTTGCCCGCCCGCCCGAGCCTTCGCAGGCCCGCGCGGTGACGCCCGACTACGGCGCGGCGGCTGACCAGCTCCGCCAGATTCGCGTTCCCTACCTGCATGACCTGGGCTTCACCGGGCGGGGAGTGCTCGTCTGCCTCCTGGATACGGGGTTCTACAGAGACCACGAGTCGCTGAGGGATCTGCCCGTTGTCGCCGAGCGGGACTTCGTATTCGGCGACAATGACACCCAGCGTGATCCATCCAGTCCGGAGGACTACAGCGATTCCCATGGCACCGCGGTCTGGAGTGCATTGGGCGGCAACGGGCCAGGCCATGTGGTGGGTCCTGCATACGGCGCGTCGTTCCTCCTGGCCAAGACGGAGGATCTGCGCTACGAACTGCCCATTGAAGAGGATCACTGGGTTGCCGCGGTCGAATGGGCGGATTCGGCGGGCGCCGATGTGGTGAGCAGCAGCCTCTCGTACACGGTGTTCGACGATGGATCTCGATACTCGTTCGACGATCTCGATGGCGACACGGCGGTCACCACGATCGCGGCCGATCGGGCGGCTTCCTTGGGCATTGCGGTGGTGATTGCCGCCGGGAACTACGGGTCAACGTCGTGGGGCCACATCGGGACCCCGGCGGATGGCGACAGCGTCATCGCCGTGGGCGCGGTCGATGCATCAGGCGCCATCGCCTCATTCAGCTCCCCAGGGCCCACCGCGGACGGGCGCATCAAACCGGAGGTCTGCGCACGCGGCGTGGCGACTGCCTGCGCCTCGAATGCCACCCCCAGCAGTTATGGGTCGTCTTCCGGTACATCCCTGTCCACACCATTGGTCGCCGGGGTCGCCGCGCTCCTCCTGGAGGCCAACCCCACGTGGGCAGGAGCCGATGTCCGGGAGGCCCTCATGGCAACGGCCGACCGGGCGAGTTCGCCCGACAATCGCCATGGATGGGGGATCGTGGATGCATTTGCCGCCTCAGGCGTTCAGGCACCCATCATTCTCACCGCGGGAGCCGTCATCAATGACGACGACGACGGTGAGAGCATCGGAAACGGCAACGGAATGGTAGAACCGGGCGAGCGTGTGGAGATATCTCTGTCCCTCGCCAACGATGGCTCTGCCGACAGCGGGGAACTCACCTGCGCACTCTCAACACAGGATGAGGCGGTGGGACTGGTGCGGAGCACGGTCACCGTCGCATCGCTGAGCCCTGGCGACACCGCGCAGGCCGGCCAGACGCTGGTGTTCGACTATGCGCCGTGGGGACCGGTGGATACCTCCGTGTCATTCTCGCTATCGGTACGAGGCGCGATGGGCGATACGCTGGCGCGGACCGTGCTCGTATTCCCCGTCGTCCGCCTCCATCTACTCTTGGGGAGCGTCGTGGAGACCGGAGCTTCCACGGTCTCGGGCGCCACGGTCCGCGTAGTGCCCGCGGGCGAATCGCCCATCCCCGATACACTCGAAGTTGACGCCGGCGGCATCTTCTCGGTGTGGCGAGCGGAGGGGGTATATGCGCTCCAGGCACGCGCCCCCGGTTTCATCAGCCCTGATGCGCTGACGGTGCTCCTGCCCGGTGATGATGCCGCGATCCTTGAACTGTCGCGACCGCGCATGGTGACCAGCCCCGACATCATCGCCATCACCCTCGTTGCGGACTCCAGTGCCACGACGCAGCTGACCGTCGGGAACACCGGCACGGGCATCCTCCGCTGCGTCAGCCAGGGCGCACCCCAGGGTGGCCCGACCCGCTGGCGGGATTCCTTCGTGAATCTCCGCGCCGATCCACGCGAAGGGGGGAGTCCGGATCTGGTGAGACTGACGGGGTCCGCCACCGGGGAGACCCTGCGTCTCCGCCTCCACGCCGGCGGCGTCTGGAGTGCCGGTGATGTCACGCTCAGGGTCGGCCTTGACGTCGATGGAGAGCCGGGGAACGGGCGCGACGCTGCGGGCCTCGATGCCGACTACGCCCTGGAATGGGACGGTGACGCCACGCTCCTGGAGGCGATCGGAGGCCGTTGGATAACCGTCACGGAAATCGAGGCTTCCTTAGCCGATTCGGTGCTCACTCTGGCGGTTCCGACCTCCCTCATCGGCTCCCTCACGCCGATGATCCGCCTCGCCGCTGCAGTGGAACGAGATGGCACTCCTTCCCCCGTCCTGCTTGACCGCCTTCCCGATGACGGAGGTACGGATCCCGTGGTGTGGCATCTCCACGCGCCAACCTGGCTTCAGGACGACCAGGAGGAACTCGCTATCGCTCCGGGAGCCTGGGCCGGTCTCACCGTGTCGGTTGACACCCATGGGTTGGAGCCCGGCGCCTACCGCGCGGAGGTGGTCTTCCAGGGTGGATTCGAGGCGGGCGATCCCGTGCCGATACTCCTCACGGTGACCGGGTCCGACAGTGTGCCCTCCGACCGCCCGGCAGCGCTGGAACTCTGCGCGCTCGCTCCGAACCCCGCCAGTGACGAGTTCCACGCGCGCATCGGTCTTCCTGCACCGGCTCCCGTGGTGCTTGAACTCATCGACGTTGCCGGGCGCCGCTTGGCGCAATGGGCCGTGGGAACGCTTCCGGCCGGCTGGAGCTCCGTGACCGTCCCCTTCGCCGCGGATAGCCCCCGGGGTGCGTTCTGGCTGCGCGTGACGACGCCGTTGGGGAACGACGCACGCATTCTGGTCAGGAACTGAGGTGCACTTCCGCGCGGCGGCGCAGACAGCCATCGACGCCCTGGCCGGCTCGCCTCATCTCCTGCCCGATTATCTGCTGGACCGCGTGGAGGACCTTGATCCCGACGCATTGAAGGAGCTGGGATTCAGCAATGTGATATTCGATTACGACAACACGCTGGCTCGCTGGCGGAAACCGGATTTGCCGCCTCCCGTCGCGGACCTGATTCTCCGTCTCCTCCAGGCAGGAATTGGTGTTGCGGTCGCGTCCAACGGTTTCGCCGGGAGGTTCGGGAGATTGGCGGACGCGTGGAGCGGGAGTCTGCGGTTCGTAGGCGGGTGCGGCAAACCCGACCCCGGGCGCGTCCGGCAGATCATGGAGGAGGCGGGGTGGGATCCGCAGGCGACCATTCTTGTGGGCGACAATACCCTGACCGATGTCGCCGCAGGGCGGGCGGCAGGGTGCGCGACGGCGTTGGTGCGACCTCTTTCGTGGTTCGAGGCGCCTCCTACCAAACTGTGGCGAGTTCTGGAACGGATACACCGGTTGCGGAGGCCCGAGTGGGCCACCATCCCCCGTCTAGGCCCTGAGCGGATCCGCCCCAGACCGGCTCTGGGTCTCTCCGGACTTGCCCTGATGCTGGCTCTGGCGGTGCTGTTCCTGACACCCCTGATACGATCGGCGGCCCCGGGTTCCGAATCCTCCAGCTATCAGCTTGGTATGGCACACGCTTTCGCGAAGGGTTGGCCGGACACCAAGTCTCCTGAGCCTGAGCGATCACTGCTCATCATGGCCATCCTTGCTCCTTTGCCCGACCACGCGGCGCCGCCGCCTGCGCTGGCCGGGGCGTTCCTCGCAATCCTCCTGGTGGGAATCGCAGGCTGTCCCTTCGCCCTGCTGCGGGGCGCCCCTCTTTGGGCTGCGGCCGGTGCGCTCCCTATTCTCTTCGCTCCTGCGACCATTGCGGCGGCCGGCGAGATCTCACCCTCGGCGCTGGAACTGCTGTGCGCCGCGTCTGCGTTGACCATTGCCGTCTCGCCGCTGTCTGCCGCGGGATTGTTCTTCATCGCGGTGCTGAACGGCTTGTCCGGCATGGCCCTTGCCCCCGTGTTTCTCATTCGGTCTCCCGCCAGGTTGCGCATCGCAGTGGCACGGGCGTTGGCCCTTGCCGGCCTCCTTGCCGCGGCGTGCTGGGTACTCGCCCTCTCAAGGTCTCCAGCTTCTTCGCCGGCGTGGGACTACTCGCTCGGGGAGGGAGCTTCGTTCTTCTCTTCTCCTGGAGGGCTGGGCGGGCTCACCGTAGTCGAGAGGTTCGTGCTTCTGGAACAGGGCCTTCGGCGGGGGCTCTTTGGCCGTGCCGAGGGTCTTGGGAAGTTGCCGCTGACGGTGATGGCGGTGGTGTGCGCGCTGCCGTCGCTCGCCCGTCGTTCTCCGGGTGCCGCCGTCTACATCGCCGCACGGGCGGCCCTTGCCGTCATGCTCCCGGGGCTGTTCCACCGGGAGATGCTCACTGTGGTGTTCATTCCATTCATCGTGCTGTCCATGAGCGCGGTGTTTTCGCGACTGCTGGGCGGCAGGGGGCCGGTGGTGTTCTCCGTGCTGCTGGCGGCGATCATCCTCACCCATGCCCCTGCCGTCAGGCGCCAGGTTGTTTCAGCCCGGCAGGCCTACCGGGCGAACACGGAACTCACGGCCCTGGCGCGGGCGGCCCGATCGCTTCCCGAGGAGTCACTCATTGCGACCTCCGAACCGGCCCGGGTCTTCCTGATTTCCGGCCGCGGCACCGAGGCACGTCGCGCGGACGGCGGCGGATTTGCCACCCATGCTATTGCTCCCCGCCTCGACCCCATCGCCGGGGAGTGCCTCGCCACCAGATCACTGATGCTGTGCCCGCGGTAACCGGCACTGACATTCCGCTCTCCTGCATCGGTCCATTGAACCTCCCGGTCCGTCTCGGCGTGGACGGGCACCTCCCGGGGGGAAGATCCGTCCGACACGTCCTGAAACGCGATCAGTCCCCGCCGGCTGGAAAATGCCTCCGGGTTTCTTGCTCCCGCGCCCGAAACCGCAAACCCCGGCCGCGCGACCCACGACCATCGGCGCCATATATCATGACAAGGTCACGCACATCGGGGTCAGACCGGATGAGCGACTACTCCCCCGGGCGGGGCCGTGATGCCGCAGGCCGAGAGCAATGCTATACGGTGCGGCCCCTGTCTTGGGCGGTTTCGGGCGGGACTTTCGCGCTTTTGCTTGGGTACAGGAAGCGTTTGATCTTCTGGTTGGGGGTCTTCTCGAAGGGCTCCTTCTGGATCTGGATCTTCCCGATGCGGCTGAATGCGGCCAGGCGCGGATTGATTTCCTTTCGAATCGCCTCCAGCAGTTCACCGGCATCATCAAGCTGGTCAGCCATGGCCGCTTCGAGGGTCTCGATGGCTTCCGGTTTCAGGTGAACAAGGGCCGCCACGCCGTTCCCGTCACCGTAGACCAGGGAATCCGCCACATAGTGGTGGGCGTTGAGGAGCGACTCGATTTCCTCGGGATAGATGTTCTCGCCGGTCGCACTCAGGATCATGGTCTTGGATCGGCCCCGAATGTAGAGATTCCCCAGTGTGTCGAAGTAGCCGAGATCGCCCGTCTTGAACCATCCGTCCGGAGTGAAGGCCTCAGCAGTCCTCACGGGATCCTTGTAGTATCCAGGCATCACATTGGGACCTTTGGCCTGAATCTCGCCCTCGTTCGTATGCGGGTCGGGATCCGCAATCCGGAGATCGACCCCTTTCATGGCGGGGCCGGTGGACCTGAGGACGGTCTTGCTCGGGTGGCTGCCCGCCAGGAGCGGCGCTGTCTCTGTCAGACCGTAGCCGATGGCGTAGGGGAACTTGGCGTCTTTGAGAAACTGCTCGACGTCTGCCGCCAGAGCGGCTCCGCCGATGCCGAAGAACCGCAGCTTCCCGCCGAACTTCCTCATGAGCTTCTTGCCCGCCATCCGGCAGAGAAGCTTCCGGAACAGGGGGTGCTTGTACAATGCCACCTTCTCCAGGGACGGCTTTACGCTCGCGCGATAGGTCTTCTCTATGATGATCGGGACGGTGAGCATGATGGTTGGACGAATGGCTTCCATGGCCGGAATCAAAACCGACGCCACTGGCGGCCTGTCCAGATACCAGATGGAGGGGCCCTGCAGAATGGGGCCCAGCATGCCGATGGTGCATTCATAGGCGTGCGCCAGAGGCAGGATCGAGAGGACACGGTCGTTCCGGTGCTGCTTGATGATGGTGCGGGTGGCCCAGGCGTCCCAGACAAGGTTCTTGTGGGTCATCACGACACCTTTTGAGTTGCCCGTCGTGCCCGAGGTGTACAGGATGACCGCCAGGCTGCTCTCGCCAACGGGCGTGAACACCGACGCGGGATCCGGATCGGGGCCGCCGTGAGGCACCAACAGGTCTTCAATCGCCAGCGCCGTGGGTGATGCAGGGCCCAGCTTGGCCCTCAGTTTTTCGGACACGATGATGGCCTTCGCTTCGGAATGAGCGAGGATGTTTGCTATCTGCTCCGTTCCGAAATCAGTGAGGATCGGCACGCCAACGAAGCCGGCGGCCGTGATGCCGAAGTATGCCACGACCCATTCCGGTCGGTTCTCGGAGAGGAGGGCAATGCGGTCGCCCGCCTGGTAGCCCCTCTCCCGCAGGGTGATGGCGAGTTTGGCCGCGGCCGCCCCCAGAGCGCGATAGCTTGTGCCCTCCCCTCCCACGAAGCCCACGGCAGGTTTGTCCCCGTAGTGGGCGGCGCTGTTGACGATGACCTCACGAAGCGTGAACGACGACAGCCTGTACATTCGTGGTCCTTCCGAAAGACACTGCCCTGGTGCAGGTGTGCCACGGATGCGCCTGTTCCACTCACCACCCATACCCAGGAGTCCAGTGGAAACGAGGCAGCCCTTGTTATGCCGGTGCCGATGGGGTTTCGCTCACCGGCGGATGGAATCGGCAGCTCTGGGGGCCAGTAGTTGCAGCGAACGCTGTCCTTGTCAAGATCACGAGGTTCGAGGGGGCCGTCCTGCGTCAGGGTACTCGCAGATGGCGACGGAGCGGAGGCGGGCTGCCCGCGGGAGTTGTTCGGGTATCGGTGTGTGCTGTCTGCTTTCCGCAGCCGGCAATCGGGCGGAAAGCCCAGGTTCCCAGGCTCACGGAACATCTGAACAAGGGGTTGGGTGCGACGCAACGCCGGGGACACGAGCCTAGAGCTGCGAGCCTCCCCTAGGGTGGGCCAATCTGCAGGACCGGCGGAGAACTGAACCACCAATCCTCCAAGCAAGACTCGCAGTATCACATGTTCCGTGTCGGCCGTGAACTTCCCCGGAGGCCCGGGTTCACCCTCATCCCGCGTCCAGCCGCCAGGGATCCGCATGTGCTCGCGCGGTTTGCGGACGCCGGTCGGCGGTGTCTCCCGTTCCTCTCCGGCAGTGTGCGAGATGGGCGGCTACGCGGACTTCTTCGTCTGCTTCTCCTGCACCTTCTTGGTCTGCTTGTCGTGCTTCACGGCCTTCTGCTTCAGCCCCTTGTCTTTGTCCTTCTTGCCTTTGTCGCCCACAGCAACCTTCCTCTCCGATTGGGCCTCGTCGCGTCCCCACGTCAGTGGGGGCTTCTCTACACGTTCACGCCAGCTGCGCTCGAACCACTTCCGCCTGGGGGAAATCGAGCCTCGCGCCTCGACGTAAGAACGCCGGATGGCGGCATTTCGCATCAAAAAACGTGCGGAAAGCGGAAAAAGCCGGCGGCGGCCTCCAGAAGGAAGGCGGGAGCCACCCCAACATCAAGCACTGGATGTTCCGTGAAGCAGCGCGCGGCGTCCCGAAACGCATCGATGAGAACCCGCAGCAGGGCGGGTGGCCCGACCTGTTCGAGAGGACGTGGATCCGCCGACCGATCGCTATCGTAATCACCACCGCGGTCGAATCCACGGATAGTGTGTCAGCCCCGGCAACGACAGCGACCCCGAACCCTGAGCGAAGTTCGCCCTGTCACCCGTGCACGGGAATCACCCCGCGTCGCCCCCGGAGGGGAGCGGGCTCAGAAGTTCATGGCGAACAGCCTGCGGAGGAAGGCCGCCGCCGCCGCGGCAGGGCCGTTCCCGCCGGTGAGCGACGCCACGGTCTCAGCAATCGCCCCCGCGGCGATGAACAGCATGGCCAGCAACTTCCCGACATCCTGCCCCTTGAGACTCCCCAGCATCCGCGGTTCCTGCGACAGGTAGGCACTGGCGGCGAACAACTCCTCCCCGATCAGGGTGTAATCGCAGGCGGCCACGAAAAACGGAAGTTGGGCCGGCATGGCCGTGCCCGAGACCTGAATCGCGCCGATGGAGTTCCCGGTCTCGGCGAGGACGAGGCTCTCCGCGAAGAACGCGCCCAGATAGAAGGTCGCGGCAGGACGCTCCCGCACCATGATCCCGTCCACGGCGGCAACGTATCCGAACTGCGCATCGGTAACGTAGTGGACGCTGTCCTCACGGTAGGCGTCGGGCCTGCCGGCCGCCAGGTAGGCCTCTTTCACGGTCTCCCGGGCGGCACTCATGACCAGCGACCGCGAGACCGGAACGTCCAAGGGAGTATCGTACTCCGCCGTGGTGCGCGCGATGGTCTGGAGAATGGAAAGCCCTGCCAGGGTCTGCACGTCGTCCATGTCGTTGATGCCCGGGACGAAGAGCACTGCCCGGCCCATCTCGGTCGCCCGACCGACCGCCTCCTCGATCGCCTCCAGCCCGGCGATCCTGCGTATGAACAGGCGCCGTCCTCGTTTGGCCCTCTCGATGTAGATGATCACGGCAAACGACAACAGCAAGGTGATCACCAGCAAATTCGCCTTGGCCTGATTGAACCACTGAACCCGCGAGGCAACGGGTGGGGTGGGAATGCTGGGAATCCGACGGCCGATTCCATCGACCAGGACGATCCGGTACTGCGACGGAACGCCATTGGGCAGATGGTCGATCACGGCGGAGGAGGCGAAAGCCGGAAGCGAATCAACCACGACGAATTGGCCCGGAGAGGTCGCCCTCTGCACAAGCTGCCAACGGATTCGCGCCGCGTCTTCCGCCCTGACCTGCCAGGTGAGCGAAATCGCCCCGCCTTTGTCGTTCGGCACATCGGCGGCAACCAGAGCCCCGACGGGGTGGGGTGGCGAATGGCCCCCCGGATCAGCCGTCAGCAGGCAGGTCAGAAGCCAGGCCGTCAGGGCCAAGGGACGCCCTCAGGAAGGCGCTGATCTCTCATGAGGGTCACTCTCCGTGCGGCATGCACGCATTCTCCTCCAGATCGTGGGCGGGAGCACCCTGAAGCCGGCAGGGCTGCACGACGCGAGGTGGATCGATACCGCGCGGCTGCCAGACCGATCGAACCACATGGCCTATCGGCACGCGGAGACGGCCAAATGCCGTCACGTGCCTGACCATGACTACTATGGGGCCGCACCGGTGGTGTCAAGGGAATCGCCCGCTCCCTTGGCGTCATACAGGGCGCTCCTCCACGCAGGCGGTATCTCGCCAGGGATCGACTTCCAACGCTTCCTCTCCCGCTCTTCCCCGACCGGTTCACGCCCCGTCTCGTCCGCCAGGAGCCCGGCTTCGCGCACAAGCCAACGCCATGATGTCCCCAAGCCCCGTGCGATCTCCAGCGCGTTCAGCGCCACGTCATGAGCCTCGCCCCGTCGTCCCTCGTTGGCCAACCGCCACCCTTCGACCACCTGGTCCGCCGCATGGCGTCCCTGGACCTCTTCGCCTTCTCTCCCTGCAGCCCCCACCACCACGCCTCTCCCCGCCAACACGGCGCGGAGGCTGTCTGGATTCAGCGTGGTGCCGAGGATCAGGTATGTCCCGTCAGGCATGCGGACCGAGATCTTCTCCCATGCGGCCGAAGCGTCGCGGCGCACCTCGGGCTGTCCCACCAGCCAGACCACCCTCCGGCGGGCAAGATACTCATAGGGCGCCACGCGCTCGTGGCCTGCCGCGGCACTCGAGGGGACGCCGTGACGGGCGACCCAGCGGTCGGTGAGCCCCAGCATATCCACGGCGGGCAGCCGGGAGAAGAACGGAATGGCCCCTGCGGGCCCCACGGCGATCAGGTCGTCCGGATCGGCCATGGCGCCAAGGAACTCCCCCACTCGGGACCACCCGGAGGCGCTGGCGGCCAGTTCGTCGATGCTTTCGATCATGTAGGGCGACGAAGCCTGACGGTAGCCGACCATCGTGGGCAACCATGTGCCGGCGACCGATCCCAGCGCCAGAACCACGGCCATCCCGCGCCGCAGCCGGGGCAGCAGACCCGCCATCAGCGCCAGGGAGAGCACGATGACGGGGACCATCATCCTGAACTCCATGAAATCGCCGCCGACGGCCACGAGGTACGCAAGGTAGACCGTCAGCGGCGTCGCCACGCGCCAATCCCTGCCCGCCAGTGCGGCCAGGGGTGCCCAGAGGGGGATACCCGGATGGGTTCGAAGGAACTCCCCGAGATAAAAGAGCCCTCGCCCCAGGTTGATGGCGCCCTTGGCATGGAAGGTATTGGGCAGCCAGTCGCCGTAGTAGCCGGCGCGGAACGACTGAAGCGGGATGAGCATGACCAACGCGATGCCGACACGCACGCCCGTCGCGCGGAAAGAGCGGCCCTTGAGGACGCCTGCCACCCAGAGCAGTCCCTCCGGGCGGGTCAAGGCCGCCAGTCCCGCGATCCAGACGGAAAGCGGGCGGTGATCTCCCTCTCTCTCCACGGCGCCCCGCCACGCCGAAGCGGTGATCAGGAAGACGAACAGGCTTGTCTCGAGACCGCTGATGCTCCACGCCCCGAGATCGTGGGACAGACAGAGGGCGGCCGGGATGAGCGCCGCCCAGAGCGGCGGGGAGACTCTCCGCGCAAATCCGTATGCCGCCACGATGGTGCCAACGCCCGCCAGGAGCCCCAGCGCGGGCGCAACGACTTCAGGGGGCGCGCCGATCATCGCGGCTGATGCCAACAGGTACACCCAGAGGGGGTTGGTGTACCCCTCGACCCGTTCGCCAGGGTTGAACACCGGGCCGTGGCCCTCTGCCACCGACCGGGCATAGCGAAAGCTGATGAACGCGTCGTCGGTAATGAACCCCCTGGCCGACATGCGCCCTGCGAAGGCCAGACAGCAGCCTGCGAGAACGGCGATGTCGAGGGCGAGCCGACGATTCACGGGAGGACGAGGAGTGTATCGTTCGGTGGCGAGTGGTAGATCCAGACGCCCCCGCTCTGGTGGGCAAGGCGGGGCGAGAGCCGCTCTCGCACCGCGAGCCACTGACTCCCACAGGAGTCCTGCGTGGTGCGGCATACGGCGTGAAGTGTGCTTTCGCCGAGTTCGAGGACCCGATAGGTTCGACCGCCGCCGCCGCGTGGGAGGAGATAGTCCCAGACGTACCGCTCTCCGGTCACGACCAGGTCATCCCGGCCGGCGCATCCTGCCGCGAGCAGCCATTTCGCCGCTTCGGCCCGGTGCCGGTAGCCCACGCCGTAGGCCGGCGTGCCTCCCAGCGATTCGAGATCCCGGGCACGGTCGACGAGCAGCGCCAGGTTGACCAGGCATGCGGCGGCCAGGGCGATCCGGCCGATCCGCGCGACACCGCCGATGCCGGACACCGCGCGTGCCGCAATGAGTGCCGGCAGCGGGAAGAAGACGAGGTAGAAATGGTAGGAGTCGCTCACACCCCGCAACCGGGTGCAGACAAGCATGGGGAGCGTCAATAGCAACAGGACAGACGCCGCGCGGTCGCCGCGGACGGCATCGGCAGCCAGAAGGGAAAACCCGCCAAGCACCAGCACCAGAAGCATCAACGAGACCGCCGTGTCCGCCCAGAATCGCACTCGCATGCCGGGAGGATCGGCGCCGTGCAGACGCACCCTCTCCGGCAGGTCTTGAAGGCGGAACGATCGCGTGATGTTCTGAACTGGCCCCTTCCAGTACATCGCCAATGCGCCGTTCTGCCGGAGCGCGGGCGAATCCGCGGCCAAGCGTGCCGCCGCGGAACGATCCAGGAAGTCGTCTCCGTAGTTGCATGTGGACAGGGGCGGGAGATACGGAAGCGGCCAGCAGATCGGGGCAGGGAGCCCCTGATTCTCCTGGGCTGGCTCTCCCGGGGTGACGACTCGCTGAAGCACCTCGGCCAGCCGCCTTGTGCGAAGCCAGTCGCGGGACGCATCATTGACGAAGAATGGCGCCAGCGGCGCGGCGAGGAGAACAAGCCCCAGGAGCAGTGCCTTCGGGCGTTTGCGACCGACGGCCACGGCAACCGCGGCCAGCGGAAGCAACGCCAGGCCGGAGAGATGCAACTGAAGGGCGATCCCGGCCATCGCCAGTGAAATCAGCAGACCGAAGCGCGAGGCCCGCAAGAGCCACAGGCTCAAGGAAAGGAAGAACGCCACGGAGAAGACGGGCAGTAGATCGGGATTCCAGATCCGTCGGCCTGCGAGCACCCAGACGGGCGACGTTGCGGCGAGAAGCGAAGCAAGGAATGACGCCGAGGGCCTCATGAACAACCGGGCAAGGAAGAATGTCGCCACAGCGGCCAGGGTGCTCAGACCGGCGGTGAGGAGCAAACCGCTCAAGGGCCGGGGATGCAACTCGTACGCACCCGCGAGCAGGAGGTAGTAGAGCCCGCCCGGAAGCCGGGCTCCTTCACCGGTGGTGATCGCCGCATCTGGGCCGAGCCACCAGGGCTCGCGCCCGAGCGCCACGTTCCTCGCCCGGGCCCAGTCGCGAATGTCGTCCGGATCCCCGAAGGGCGCCTGATCGATCTTCCAGATTCTCACTCCTCCTGCGACCAACGCGAGGAGCAGGAGGATCGCCACGTGTCGCATGCACTACCTCCATCGCCGCCGCGAAGCGGAGAAGTAGAGCCACACGGAAGGGTAAGGCAAATGAAGCCGATTGACAGGGACGGCCGTGCCCGAGATGTTCACACGGCTCGATTCGTCGACATACCACCGGCTCACCATGCCCTCACTACGAGGTGAAACAATGCGCATCACTCTCTCGTCGTCACCCTTCACTAGCCTCCAGGCCGGTGACACGCTGGCCCTCCTGTGCACCCCCGAGACCGTGGCCGGCGATGCGGCGTTTCTCGAGCTCGACCGCGCCCGCGGCGGAGCGCTGTCCACGGCGATGGCGGAGGAAGGGTTCAAGGCCGCCTGGAAGAAGACCTCTCTCCACCGACCCGGAGCACCGGGCCCCGGCCGGCTGGTCTTCATCGGCATCGATGAGCCTCCACTGCCGCTGAGGCTGGCGCTCAAGCAGGCGGCCGGGCTCGCGGTCGGACGCGCGCAGGACCTCAAGGCGACGCGCCTCACCATCGCCCTGCTGGGGTCGCTCCCCGGAGACCTGAGCCGTGCGACGACCACCCGGCTCCTGGTCGAAGGCGCCCTGCTTGCAGCCCATCAGCGTCTGTCCTACAAGCACCGCGAGAATGATAGCCCGACGTTGGTCGAGCTGGTGATCTGCTGGCCCGGCCAGGACACATTGGCGCTTCGCGACGCTGCGGCCAGGGGCGAGCTGGTCGCCAACGCCGCCAATACCACCAGGGATCTCGTGAACGAACCGGCCGGAACTCTCACGCCCGAGGTGTTCGCCGGCAAGGTGGCGAACCTGGCCGGGTCGTCACTCTCGGTGGAAACACGGGATCTACGCTGGCTGCAGGACAAGGGCATGGGCGGCATCATCGGCGTCGGCAGGGGAAGCGCCAATGAGCCGCGTCTAGTCGAAGTCGGCTACCGCCTCGGGGAAGGGGGAAACGACACGCTGCTTCTGGTCGGCAAGGGCGTGACCTTCGACTCAGGCGGCATCAGCCTGAAGCCGGCCGACAGCATGAAGACGATGAAGGACGACATGGCCGGTGCGGGGGCTCTGGCGGGCCTGGTGAGCGTATTGGACCAGCTCCGTCCCGAGAGGCCGGTCAGAGTTCTCCTGCCGTTGGTGGAGAACATGCCGGATGGCCGCGCCATCAAGGTAGGCGACGTGCTCCACATGTACGGCGGCAAGAGTGTGGAAGTGCTGAACACCGATGCGGAGGGCCGCCTGATCCTGGCGGATGCGCTGGCCTACGGCGAGGAAGCGGCTCCCGCGGCCATCATCGACATGGCGACTTTGACGGGCGCATCGGTGGTGGCGCTAGGCCTGCTGTGCGCCGCTGTCATGGGAAATCGGCCGGAGCTGGTGCGCGATGTGCTTTCCGCGGGGGAACGGGCTGGTGAAATCATGTGGCAACTCCCGCTGATCGACGCGTACAAGAAGATGCTGGAAAGTAAGATCGCCGATCTCAAGAATGTGGGAGATCGGTGGGGCGGCGCGATCACCGCAGGCATTTTCCTGCGCGAGTTCGTGGGCGGAAAACCGTGGGTGCACATCGATCTTGCGGGGCCTTCGTGGTCAGAGAAGGACGAGCCTGCCTTCCCCGAGGGAGGCTCAGGTTTCGGCGTCGCTTCGATCATCGAACTCCTCTCACCGATGGCGGGCTGAGTGATTCCCTTCGGCGGGGTGTCTATGCGGGCGGGCACTCCCGCCCGCATCACGGTTGTTCCCTGCGGGTTCGAGGTGTCGACAACCTTCTACCAGGGAACGCGGTTCGGCCCGCGCAGGCTGCTGGAAGCAAGCACCGAGATGGAGTTGTTCGATCTGGAGCTGGGCTTCTCACCATGGGACGGCGGCATCACCACGCTGGAGGAGCCGCCGCTCTCCGATTCGGCGGGTCCTGTGGTCGACGCCTTGGCGAGTGTCATCGGAGAGCAGCTGGATGCGGGCCTCTTCCCGCTGCTTCTGGGAGGCGAACACACAGTGGCGGTCGGGGGAGCCCGGGCCGTGGCGCCACGGGTCCCGGGGGTCGGATTCCTCCACGTTGACGCCCATGCGGATTACCGCTTCACCTATCATGACAATCCCCTGAACCATGCCTGTGCTGCCAGGAGGCTGTCCGAGCTCGGCCCCGTGGTCATGGCCGGCATTCGAAGCGTCAGCGCCGAGGAGTGGGATGAATTGAGGGCCAGCTCCGACATCGCGGTGTTCCCCGCACATGAATTGCGGGAGCGGGGCTGGCAGGCGCGGGTCGTCGACGCCCTTCCTCCGGTCGTCTATCTGACCCTTGACCTCGACGGCCTCGATCCGTCGGTGATTCCCGGAGTCGGCAATCCCGAACCAGGGGGCATCGGTTGGAACGAGTTCATCATCCTCCTGCATGAGCTTTTCGAGAACCGTCGCGTCGTGGGAGCGGATATCTGCGAGCTCAGGCCGATACCGGGAAGTCCCCAGTCGGAAAGCGCCGCCGCCCGTATCGCGCAGAGGATCTGCGGCCTCCACCTGCGCCAGATCCACGGCCGGTAGAGGGCAGGAGGGGATCAGCGGGCCTGATCGGGCCCAGTGATCACGATCTCCCCCAAGGGAAACCGAAGTTCGCCCCTCGGCACACGGTGCGCATCGGCCGGCCCGGGGAGAAGCCGGCTCTCTCGATCCCCGGGAATCCACATGCCAGTGTACACGGTATAGCGTCCCGGCGGGGCATCGGCGGGCATCGCCACCCGTGTTGTCGCCACGGCCACCTCACCGACCGGCCAGTGCGCCGTAGCATCCCGCCGACCCTCTGGCCAGAAGTCGGCGACCTTGCGCCACCGGGGAGGCGCATCCAGATCCAGATGCAGGATCACGTGCATTCCCGGGAGGGGTTTGGTGGGCGCCCAGGCCGTCGAGATGGTAAGGGTGTCTCCCGCCGAGGCCGGGTCAGGCGCGCAATCCCACGACAGAAGCCATACCGTGTTACCCAGGACCACGCCGTCGCCGATCCGTCGTCCCGGGACGGGCGGAGGCGAGCCCGAGGCCAGCCCGAGCTCCATGTGGCGTGGGAACTCCCTTGCGCCGCGCAGGATCAACGCGTGCGCGGCTGCCTGCCCGGCCGACGGCTTTTCCGCCCGGGCAAGCCGGTACATGGTCTCACCCGACAGGCCCGCCGACGCCCCGGGCGCGAGGAGCTCCACGGCGAGGCTGTCTTCCCCGGCTTCATCGGCCAACCATCCCGCCAGCTCCCGCACTTCCGGGCTCACGCGCGTCTGCTGCCGAAGAAGCTGCCGCGCCTGCGCCGCGTGTCCTCTCCGCCACAATTCAACAGCCACCGGCCGAACGGCCTCGATCGGAAGTCCGGTGAGCAGGCAGTGCCCCGAGGCCTGGAGCCCCGCCAGATCCCTCCACAGGCCGAGGCTCATCGACGTCAGTTCCCGGCCTCGCGCACACGGGTTCTCCCGCGCGGGCCTGACCAGATAACCCTTTCCGAACGCGGCATGGGCGCCTTCCCGGTTTCCCGCATCCAGTTCGCGCCATCCGAGAGCCGCCCATGTTCCGCTCACCCATGGGTCGATCCTCAGCGCCTCACGGAGATCCTCGACCCTGGAGAAAGAGCGATCCTGCGCATATCCGGTCGCACTCCGCGGCATGGTGCCCTCCCGCGCTGAGATGTCTCTTCCTGCAGCGGCGAGCACTACCATGACAAGCGCCAAGGGCATCGCGGGGGCTAAGCCCCACCGAAGGAATCGCGCGGATCGGACATCTCTCCCCAACCGCACGGCAAGCAGCCATGCCACCGCCATCGTCATGGGCAGCTGGGGCCGAGAAGTCAGCCGAAGCACAGCACCGAAGGACGCCATGGCGATGACCACCATCGCGCCACTTAGCACCCCCCAGTCCAAACCGGATTGAGGGCGTCGCACGCCGAGGAGGATCAACGCGAGCACTGCCGCGCCCATGATGCCCAGCGTGGCCGACGGCCCTGCGCCGGCTGCCAGGGCGGAGAAGCCCAG
The DNA here is from genome assembly GCA_025453925.1 of Candidatus Eiseniibacteriota bacterium. Taxonomy (GTDB): domain Bacteria; phylum JAFGKV01; class JAFGKV01; order JAFGKV01; family JAFGKV01; genus JAFGKV01. Next base: position 20,984 of record JALOPK010000004.1, read on the forward strand.
CAGCCATCCCGCCGTCAACGCCCAAGGCGCCGCGCGGCGGGACAGCATCCATGCAATCAGCAGGCTCGCGGTGATCTGCCCGTCCGCGCCCCGGACGAAAGTGCCACTCCACCCCATCAGCAGGGCAAGGGCCACAGCCGGCATTGCTCTGTTCATCATCCTTCCCTCAGCACAACCGCTTCGTTACTTTCGATCCATGTTCGAGAATCCCGAATCGTGAGGAATGCAAGATAGGCTGGTCGACCATCATTCGCATACTCCTGCTCGGCGCCATGGCAATGGCCGCGCAGCAGGCGCCATGGCCAGGTGCTCCCGACCTCCAGGGATACGTCCCGGCTGCTGCCGGAGCGGCCCTGGTCGTGGGGTTGGTCACCGGCGAGCTGCGGTTCCGGGCACTGCGCATGCCGCCGGCCCTGGCCCTGTTGCTCAGTCTGGGCGCACTGAGCGCGCTGACCTCCCCGGCGCCGTGGATAGCGATACCCGCGTTCATCGAGAAGACGCTCTGGGTAGTGGGAGCCGTGTTGCTCGTGTCCCTCTTCTCTCCCGCACCGGCGCGGCGGGCAGCCCTCCCCGTTCTCGTGCTCCTGACGTTCGAGCAGATAGCCATGGCCCTGCACCAGTCGATCTCACTTCGACGCGAAGCATGGGGCTCCCTTGGCACCCCTAATGCACTAGCCCGCTACGTGCTGATGGTCTGGCCGTTAGTCGCTCTGCCGCTTTTGGCCTCCGGCAAGGCTCTCCTCCGGCTGAGCGGCTTGCTCCTCGGCGGAGCACTGTCGGTGGTGCTGGTGCTGTCATCCTCCCGCATGGCCTGGGTCGCATTCAGCGTCCAGTGGTTGCTCATCGTCGTGCGCTGGAGGCCGAAGATCGGCGTGGGCGTGGCCATTGCCGCTCTTATCGGGATGATCGTGTTCTGGCACGGGTCCCTGATCCGGGCAGACGATATGCAGCGCATCATGGCGTGGAAGACTGCGCTGGCCCTCGCGCTGCAGCACCCGCTGCTCGGCACGGGTCTCGGCACCTTCGGCTCGTATTACCAGCTTGTGCCCCCCTCACCCACCGCCGACGCGCTCCAGACGCCGCACAACCTGCTCCTCCACTTGGCGTGCGAGTTGGGACTCATGTCCATCCCGCTCCTGATGTGGCTCATGGCGGCCGGCTGGTGGCACCTCGTGTCTGCGGAGCGCCGCGTCGACCGGTTCGATGGCGCGTTCCTCCTTGCTGCCCGAGTCATCATTGTTGGCCTGGCGGTTCAGTCGCTGGTGGAATACTGAGGTGGAGGTGCTCCATAGCCTGTCGCGTCCGCGGTTTCTCGTATTCGTCGTGACCTGCGCCGTGCTGCTCCGTCTACCCGCGCTTATCCTGCCCATCATCGACACCGACGAAGCAGGGCATGGCGTCTGCGCCCGCGAGCTGCTTGAGGGCGGAAGGCTCTACGTCGACTATGCCGACAACAAGCCGCCCCTGTTGTATTGGATCTACACGGCAGTCATGGCCATCGGCGGTCGCAGCGTCCTGGCGGTGCACTGGGTCGGCCTGGCCTGGATTCTCGTGGGAGCGTGGGCGACGGGCCTTCTCGTACTCCGGACGGGATTCGGTAATGACGCGCGGAGGTGGGCGGTGCTCGCCTACATCGTCGGCTCATCGGTCTATCTGCCGAACGACATGCTCGCCACCAACGGTGAGCAGCTCATGAACCCGTTTCTCGTCCTGGCAGTCCTGGCGTGGTGGGACGGGCGGAGACCGCTGCTGTCGGGTATCCTGGCCGGTCTGCTGGGATTCGCCGGCGGGCTCTGCTATCAGAAGGGATGGATCGTGCTGCCCGTCTTGGGGGCCTGGGGTCTGTGGCGTATGGCGCGAACGCCGGAACGCCGAGATTGGTTGACGCGTCTTGCCGGGCTTGCCGGCGGTGGAGTGCTGGGCACCGGTGCCGTGGGTGCCATACTGGCGGGCCAGGGGGTCCTTGACGAGGCGCTGTACTGGAACTTCGGCTCGAACCTGCGGTACATCGGTGCCGGTTCGGGCATTGCTTCGTTTTCGCTGGAGGATGCACAGCCTCACGGCACCATCCGCGTGGCGTTCTACGTGCTGGCCAATCTCCTGCCCTTGCGGGCGATCTGGATGGGATTCCGTCACGGTTGGGGTTCGTTCACTGCACGGCAACGGGATCTTCTGGCATTCCTTCTGATCTGGCTGGGCGCATCCTTCGCGGCCCTGAGCCTGGGCGGCCGCTACTTCGGCCACTACTTCCTCCAGACGGTTCCTGCCTGGAGCGCGCTGTTTGGTGTCACGTTCCCCCTTGTGGCTCAGCGCGTGGATCCGAAGCGGTTCCGCCGGTTGCTGCGGTCCGGCTTTCCCCTCGCAGGGCTCGCCGTGTTCTCCCTCGCGTGGGTCGCCATAGGAGGCCTTGAGTCGCAGCATCCGCTGCTGCGCGACCTCGCAATGCACGCCTCCTCCCACACGCACCCCGGCGATCGGATCTTTGTCTGGGGCTATGCGTCCCCTGTGTACTACTATGCGGATCGCCAACCTGGCGCCCGGTTCGTGTATCCTCAGTCCCTGGCGGGCTATGTCCCCGGTGTTCCTTCGAGCCTGAGACAGGACACCGACCCCTTGCCCTTCGTGGTGTGGAAGAACTGGCCGATCGCACTTGAGGACCTGCGGGCCAAACGCCCGGCGATCATCTACGACACTGCTCCGGCCCGATTCCACTACTGGGGCAAGTTTCCCGTCAGCCTCTATCCATTGGGGGCCATGCTGGATTCGCTCTACGCGCCCGTCGACGCCATCGGGGGAGTGGTCGCATACCAGCGCATCCACGGGATTCCACTGACTTCCGAGGCGGATTAGGGGGTACGACCGCCGACATCAAGACGGCCCCACGTCAGGTCGAGTCAGTCGTCATTGACATCCCCCCGGGTGACGCGGTGGTGTGTCAACTCGTCCAGGCGGGCAGAGTGAACCTTCTCCCGTTCCAAGTCATAGGCAAGGTGCGACACGTACCGGTCCACTCCAAGGGAGTCCCATGAGCGACGATCACGATGAACGGCTTCTTCGGGAGTTCCAGTCCGGCGACGAGGGAGCGTTCGATCGATTGGTGCGTCGCCACCAGGACGTGATCTACCGCCTGGCCCTGCGGCACCTGTGCGACGAGGATCTGGCAGTGGAGGCGACACAGGAGGTGTTCATCCGTGCATGGAGGAAGTTGCCGCGATGGAAACCGGGGCCGGGAAGCGTCTTCACCTGGCCGTATCGAACGACCACCATGGTGTGCCGCGAACTCGGACGCGGGAGACAGCGACTTCGCCTGGGCAGACCGCTGTGCGACGTCGGGGATATCCCCGACGACCGCGGGCTCCTGGCGCGTGACACCGAGGAAGCTGTGGCACGGCTCCAATCCCTTGTGAGACGGCTCCCTCCGCGGCAGCAGGATGTGGTCTGGCTCCATGCCTATGAAGGCTTGGCCCTCAAAGACGTGGCTGCTGCTCTCGGCATTCCTCTGGGAACCGTGAAGAGCAACTACCATAAGGCCCTCTGTTCGCTAAGGGTGTGGTGGAGCATCCTCGATGATGCCGGGATGTCGGTTCCACCAACGGGAGGTGTCCGGTGACGGTTCATGAACGCCACCTCGACGAGGAGACCATGGCGTCGTTCGTCCGAGGAGAAAGCGATGAAGAGGCGACACATGTCATCTCGCAGCATGTGAGAGAGTGCCCACTCTGCGTGTCCAGGATCGCTGATCTGACTGCGATCCTCAACACGTTCGACATCCTTGGAGGGATTCACCGGCAATCCCGGTACCCAGGCGACCTGGCCTCCGAGCTCCGGAAGAGCCGCATGATCCGTGCTGAGGTCCACCCACACATTGCGTGGCCGCTTCATGCCGCGGCCGCGGCGGTCGTAGCGATTGTGTCGCTGGTCGTGCTTCACCAGAGGCCACCTGACCGCCAGCTACCCAGCCGTGCGCACCTGCACCTCGCCTTGCCGGTGAGCCCTGGCAGCATGCCGAGCCTGTCCCGGCTTGCCCATGCGAAACCGGACGTCCGCGCCTCGCTCTCGATGATCTCAGTCCCTACAGGAGTGCCAACGCGGCCGCCCGGCCGCTTGGCGCCTCCGAGGATTCCCAGGAAAGGAGACCACGTATGAACCACCAACCCCGAATCATCCCAGCGCTTGGGTTGACACTCATGACGCTACTCGCACTCGGCTCCTCACCAGCCGCCGCTGCTGGCCACGAACCGTCACCGGAGGTTCTGGCGATGCAGGACTTCATGGATCTGATGGAGCAGTACATAGTGCTCACGGAGCAGTTCCAGCACATCTCCGCCGACGGGGAGAGAGCCGCCGGGTTCGCGGTGTTCCAGCTCAAGGATCTGTGTCAGGAAACGAAGGGGTCGGACGAGGCGATCAAACTCTTCAAGAATCTTCTCAAGAAGACCGAGAACAACACGATCCAGAACCTCATCAGCCTCCAGCTCGCCGAGATGCTCAAGGATCGCGGTCGCCGGGATGAAGCCATTCAGGTGCTGACGCAAGTGGTTCTCGACAACTGCAAGCGACTCGGCGCACACGAGGCGCAGGAGGGGCCGAAGTCCAAGTAGCCGCCTCGGTCGGTGCGCGGAGCTCTTCCGCGCACCGACCACCCCCCTCTTCGCACACCCATCGTCCGAAATCGGACAGCCTCGTCCTTTCCCGCCTGCGTGTGCGCCCCAGTTGCCCTGCCAGTCCGATATGTGATGCCGTGCATCCCACGACCATGAGGCGTTGTCGAGGCCCATGGGCGTGGTTCTTGCTGAGATAACCCACACTGTGTATGGCAGGTGGGCTCGCGTTCATGCAGTGCGCGATAGACCTGGTTCGCGTCCCTTGAGCAAGGAGATGGTGATGAGATCAATGCTGTGGGTGTGCGGCGGTTGTTCCCTCCTGATCATGACTGCCGCCTCCTTCGCCGACACCGTACCATTCGATTCCCCACAGTGGGTGCTGGAGAACACCGAGATAGTCGAGCACCTGGGCAGAACAAGCCTGAAGGGCGCGGCATACCTGCCCGATGTGGAGTTCGCGAATGGGATCATCGAGGTGGATCTGGCGGTAACCAATGACCGTTCCTATCCGGGAATCATGTTCCGGCGGCACTCCGACGGGAACTACGAGGAGTTCTACATGAGGCCGCACCGATCGAAGTTCTACCCCGATGTACTCCAGTATGCGCCGACCTTCAACGGCATCTCCGAGTGGCAACTCTACAGTGGCCCCGGCTTCACCGCGGGGGCCGTTCTCCCGCGGGATCAGTGGATCCACCTCAGGCTGGAGGTGCTCGGCAGCCAGGCCCGGGTGTTCATCGACTCGGCCGCGACGCCTGCCCTGGAGATCCCTGAGCTCCAGCACGGCGTCAGTCGGGGAGCTATCGGCCTCACAGGTCCGCGAGACGGCACTGCGCACTTCTCGAACTTCCGCTACGAGCTGACCGACAGCCTCGGCTTCGATCCTCCCGATGTGCGAGGTGCGCCCTACGGCATGATCGCCGACTGGGAGTTGACGCAAGCGTTCAACGCGGGGCAGGTCGACCTGGAGCGAACGCCTGAGGCGCAGGGTCTCTCGGGCATCGTGTGGACGCCGGTGCGAGCCCTCTCCACGGGGCTCGTCGACATCGCGAGGCACACGGGGAGAACGACCAGAGTGGCGGACTGCGTTTTCGCCCGCACCACCATCCGGTCCGAGCAATTGCGCACGATGCGGCTGCGCTTCGGCTACAGTGACGCGGTGACCGTCTTCCTCAATGGTTCACCCGTCTTCTCAGGAAGCAGCACGTATCAAGGCAGGGACCCCTCATTCCTCGGAATCGTCGGGCTCAACGATGAGGTCTACCTGCCGCTTCTCGAGGGTGAGAACGAACTGGTGTGTGCGGTCGCTGAGTCGTTCGGGGGTTGGGGGTTCATGTGCCAGGACGCTGACGCTGTTTTCGTGCACAATGCGCTGAGCGCGGCCTGGGAGCTCCCCCGTACGCTGCGGATGCCCGAGTCTGTCGTGTACGATCCCGCGCGCGACGTCCTCTATGTCTCCAACTACTTCAACGACGGTCAGGAGTTCCTCTCGAAGTTCCGGCCTGATGGTACGCTCGAGATCCTGGAATGGGTCACAGGACTCAACATGCCCACAGGGCTGTGCCTTAGGGGCGACACCCTCTACGTGGCAGAGCGCAGGACAATCGCCAAGGTCGACGTCACTACTGGTGTGGTCACAGCGCATGTTCCCGTTCCCGACGCGGTATTCCTCAACGATCTCGACTTCGATGCCGAGGGCAGCCTCTACGTGTCGGACTCCCGCGGCAACAAGGTGCACCGGCTCAAGGGCGGGGTGTTTGAGACATGGCTGGAGGCAGGCGAGATCCGCGACCCCAACGGGCTTTGCATCGACGGTAACGAACTGCTGCTGGGTAACTCCGGTGATGGCTCGCTGAAGGCTATCGATCTGTCCACGAAGGAGATCCGCACCGTCGCCCGATTCGGAGCGGGGTCCGTCATGGACGGGCTTCACCTTGACGGCCGGGACAACTACCTCGTGTCCGACTTCAATGGCCGGCTCTTCAGGGTATCGCCGGGCGGTGCAACCGAGCTCCTGTTGAATACCTCTGCCCCACAGCGTTTCTGCGCGGACTTCGCGTACATCCGTGAGTTGAAGCTGCTCGTGATTCCGACCCTGTACGACAACCAAGTGATCGCGTATCATGCGGATCTGTGACCGGCCGAAGGACTCGCCCGGAGTGCTGCGATCCTCCGGAGTGGCCGCCCACAGACCTTTGACGATCATGCCCCTTCTCCCCGCGGGAGAAGGCGGGGATGAGGGGGCGGATACGCGAGGAACGCGGGCGAAGCCCTTGGGCGCCCTCACCTTCTTCCTCTCCCGTTGGGCGAGGAGATGCGTGTGCTTCAAGGCCTGTAGCCAAGGCAGTCTCTGCCGTGCCGGCACCGGTGACGGGGCAGGTATCGCGATGGGGGCGATAGTGGTGGATCCGATGTCAGTGATGGCATACGCCCCTTCTCCCCGTGGGAGAAGGTGGGCGTGGTCCCGGTTGCCCCCGCACCTTCGGATGCGGTGCACCGCCGGATGCGGGAGATGAGGGGGCGAGGACTGGCACGTTATTTCTGCCAAGAGCTACTTCCCGCGATGTCGAAAGGAGATCCGCATGCGCACTTTGACCTCACGTTCCGTCCTGGCGTCCATTCTGCTGCTATCTTTGACAGCCCGTTCCGAGGAGCCTCTTGTGTTTGAGACAAAGCAGCTTGCCGACCACATCTACGAACTGAGCACCGACGCCGGTGGGTACCCGGTGAAGGTCATCGCATCCGTGGGCGACGATGGCGTGTTGCTCGTTGACACGGGGGAGAAGGAGAAGATCGACGACCTGAAAGCTGCCGTGCTGGCATTCGGCAAGGGCGTGCCCAGGATCATCATCAGCACCCACGCGCACGTGGAGCACATCGGTGGTAACGCGACATTCGGCGGGGATGCCGTCATCATCGGCCACGAGAACCTGCGCAAACGGCTCAGGACCGGTCTGTACCTGTTCGACGAATTCCCGGAAGAAGCCCTCCCCGACATCTGCCTCACCGATTCGCTCTCGCTGTACTTCAACGGTGAACAGATCAAGGTTCACGCGTTTCCCGGCGCCCATGACGACAGCGATCTCATCATCTGGTTCACGACGTCGAAGGTGGTGTGCGTGGCAGGGCTCTGCAACGGGCGGCACTTCCCGTCGGTCGACAAGGTGGGCGGCGATGTCTTGGAGTATCCTGAGACGGTCCAGCGAGTGATCGACCTCCTGCCGGAAGACGTGACCATCGTGCCGGGCCACGGCGAGGATGGCACGATCGAAGACTACCGGGCGTTTCATGCCATGCTGGTCGCGACGACGGATCTCGTGCGGAAGGGCATCGAGGCTGGAAAGGATCGCGATACGCTCATCAAAGAGGATGTGCTGCACGACTGGAAGGCATGGGAAGCGAGCTACGTGAGTGCGGATCAGTGGATCGAGTACCTCGCCGAGGGCATCACAGGGGTCGACCGCAAGCCCATGGTCTTCGAGCCGATCTACTACGCGATTCGCGATCTGGGAGCTCCCGCCGCCGTCCTGTACTACCACGATCTCAAGAAGAACAAGGCAGACGAATACGCATTCGACGAGAACGACCTGGTGTACATCGGGTACAAGCTCTTCAAGAACGACCGGGTCGAGGAGTCCATCCCGTTTCTCGAGGCGTCCTTGAAGGAGAGCCCCAAGGGCACCTACGCGTATCTCTGCCATGACTACCTGGGCCGGTGGCACACGACGCAGGGCGACACGGCCCGCGCGATCCGTGCGTACGAACGCTCCCTGAAGCTGAACCCGGAAAACACCCATGCCGCGGACATGCTGAAGGAGCTCAAGAAGAAGTAGACACAGACCGTTGGGTCGGGAGGGCAGAGCCGCTCTCCGCTACGAGGCTTCTCGGCACGTCCGGGGAGTCTCGACGCGCATCGGCACTATTCTCATATGAGAATAGTGCCACAGGACGGAGAACGCCCCGACCTCAGGGGACACACCGGGCTCATCGCGCTCAGCCACACGGACGCGACAGAGCACGTCCCTCCAGGGGCATCACCCATTCCCCTGTTCCGTGTATGGACGTTCGATGTTCTTCCCCTGTCCATCCTTGTCCCATGAATGGAGGGACGACCTCCGTGTCGTCCGCCGCCGCTCTACGGGATGTCCGCCTCGAAGTCGGCTTCGCCAACACGGTTGGAGATGGCAAGGACTGCTTCCGCCGCATCCACCGCCATGACCAGGTAGGTCCATTCAATAGCGGCATCACCGACTCCATTCGAGCTGGACCACGTCGTCGTTGTGGAGGGGAGAACGGTGATTCGGAACTGATAGCCTGGGCCGCTGCCCGGCACGAACCAGGGCAGGCCGGAGGCGCCATAGACCCAGTAGTCATGCGTCCCCGTCACCGAGTTCCACGTGAGCTGCACTGCGCCGCCCGCCAGCACCCCGTTGAGCTGGAACATCTGGGGCCCAATCATCCGTGCGTACTTGAGATCATTGTTCGTCTCATCCCGGTAACTGATGTGCGGATAGCCGAGGCTGTCCAGTTCCAGGGAAGTCCACGAACCTACCTGCGCCTGGGAGTCTACGGTCTGCAGGCGCCAGCCCGATGTGTCTTGGTATGCATATCTCAGATCGTCGTTCGTTTCGTCGTGGTAGCTGATGTGAGCAAAACCCAACGCGTCTAGCGCCAGCGATGTGAACGTGCCCACGTTGCCCCCCGCATCCACGGTCTCGGCGTGCCAGCCCGCCGCGTCGCGGTAGGCGTATTTCAAGTCGTCGCTCGTGTCGTCGAAATAGCTGATGTGGGGCTCGCCTGACCCGTCCAGGGCGAGCGAGGTATGCCAGCCCACGTCTCCCAGCGCATCCACGGTTTCGGTGTGCCAGCCAGAGGCATCACGATAGGCGTACTTGAGATCGCACTCACCATTCTCCCCCCCGGCACAATAGCTGATGCGGGGCTGTTCCGAGGCGTCCAGGTCCAATGAGGGGTAGTAGCCTACGTTCCCCCCCGCCGCGTCCACGACCCCGGTGTGCCAGCCGGATGCATCCTGGTACGTGTACTTCAGAGTGCGGTTCCCCTGGTCGTGGTGGCTGATGTGGGCCCAGCCCCATCGATCCAGGGCCAGCGACGTGCACAGGCCAACCTCCGACGGTGAGGCGTTCGCGGTGTCGGTGTGCCAGGCTGTGGCACTGCGGCAGGCGTACTTCAGGTCGTAGCCCGGGTAGGCGTTGTAGTAGCTGACGGCGGGATACCCTGAGTCGTCCAGCGCGAGGGAGGTCCACCGCCCCACATCCCCCGCCTCATCCGCCCTTTCGGTGTGCCAGCCGGAAAGGTCACGGTTTGCGTACTTGAGGTCCCCCCTCTGCTCATCGTAGTAGCTGATGTGGGGTCGACCTGATCCATCCAAGGCCAACGAGGTGTGCGACCCCACATCCCCTTCCGCATCAACGGTCTGGATGTGCCATCCCGAGTCGTCCTGGCACGCGTACTTGAGACCCCCGTAGCTGATATGCGGATAGCCCGCATCATCCAAAACCAGAGAGGTGTGCGTGCCACCCTCCACATCCACAGTCCGGATGTGCCAGCCGACCGTATCCTCGTAGGCATACTTCAGATTATCGGTGGAGCCGTTCCAGCTGAGGTAGCTGATGTGTGCATGGCCCAAGGCGTCCACGATAAGGGTGAAACGTCTAGCGCAAGCGACGTGTACCAGCTCCCATCCCCCGCGGAATCCACCGTCTCGAGGTGCCAAACAGTCGAGTCTCTGCGCGCGTGCTTGAGGTAACCGTTCGTGTAGTCATGGTAGCTGATATGCGGGTTGCCTGAAACGTCTAGGGCAAGGGACGTGTACCAGCCAACGTGGCCGTCAGAGTCGATAGTCTCAACGTGCCATCCCTCAGCATCCTCGCATGCGTACTTGAGATCGTGGTTCGTGTGGTCGTAGTAGCTGATGTGGGGATTGCCTGAGGTATCCAAGGATAGGGAGGTGTAGAAGCCCACACTACCTGTCGAGTCGATGGTCTCCAGGTGCCAGCCACTGGCATCACGCCACGCGTACTTCAGATCGGAGTTCGTGCCGTCGTAGTAGCTGATGTGGGGCCACCCCGAGGCGTCAAGGGAGTTCGTGCCGTCGTAGTAGCTGATGTGGGGCCACCCCGAGGCGTCAAGGGCCAACGACGCACTCCAACCCACATCCTGCGACCAGTCCGCCACCTCGTAGTGCCACGATGTCCCGTCGTGGAAAGCGTAGTACAGGTGATCCTGTCCGTAGGCAAGGTGGGGGCGACCCGCCTCGTCGATACGAAGACATCTGTCGGTCATGCCGTCGATCTGCTTCCCGTACTCCACCACCTCGATCTCCCAGGTCTGAGCGAGGGCTGGGTCTACGCCCAGGGAGGAAGACAGGACGACGGACAACAGGGAGAGGAAGGTCCGGGAACGTTGGCGGTACTGGCGTGAATACGAAGGATTCATCGGAGACCCCTTTCCTGCATGTGGCGACGGACCGGTCCTGAAGCGGGACCCTTGCCACCGTGCTCGAAACCGCAAGGAAGGGATCGTCGCTTCCGAAGTCAATCCCCTGCGGCGTTCCACGGAGCCAGGCTCCCCTGGAATGGACTCGGCCCCACAATTCCCTGAACAAACATCGCCTTCCTGCGTACTAGTGTTCCAGAGCGTGCAACTGTGGGCCGTGCACGCCCGAATCACGACACGACCAAAGGAGTCGCAGGGTGACACCTGACCTGGATCAACTGGCGCTCAGTCTGAAGATGGGAGACATCGAATCCCTGAAGGAGCTGATCGATTTGCTCACCAGGAGGCTTATCGCCGTGGCGTATCGATACACCGCTGATTGGGAGATGGCCCGCGATCTCACGCAGGATACGTGGCTCAAGGTACTCCAGTCCATCCATCGGTACGATCCCTCCCGGCCATTCGAGCAATGGCTGGCCACGATCCACCGCAACGGCTGCATCTCCTACCTGCGGCGATCGTCGCGCCGTATGGAACAACCTGAACCGGCCGATGTGATCGAGAGGGCAGCAGATACTGTCGCGGACGGGCCGGGGCGTGACCTTGAATCACGCGAGTTTGCCGCCCGGCTCGCCGGCGCCGTGCGCCGTCTGAGTCGCAGGCAGCAGGAGGTCTTCAGCTTGGTCGATCTGGATGAGGTGCCGCAGGCGGAGGCTGCGCGAACGCTGCATATGAAGCCGACCACCCTGCGGAGCACGCTGCATGCCGCACGACGACGCTTAGCCTCACGGCTCAGTCACGGAGAGGTGTGACGATGGGGAAGATACCATGCAAGGACCTGGACGCGCGGATCGATGATCTGCTGCGCCATCGCCTGCCGGAATCGGAACAGCGCGAACTCCATGACCACATCGCCCAGTGCCCGCGGTGCGCGTCGCTGCTCGAGCTACGCCGGGCACTCATGACCAACGATCTCGCATCGCTGCAAGACAGGGTTCCCGCGGAAATGGTCGCCGTGATGTGGGAATCGATCCAGGGCGCGCTGATGTGGCGTGGCGGTCGAACTCCACATACTCGGACCTGGGTGAGGCACGTGGTTCCCCTGCTGGCCGCCGCCACGGTGGTCGCGTCGTGCCTGGGCGGCTACCTCGCAGATGAGCTCCACTCCTCGCGAGAGCGGGAGTCTCACCTACTGGGAATGGTACAGCGTCAGGAACGTCTGCTTGCGGCGACCTACCGCGGGTCTGCGAACGCCATGGGTGGCCGTCTTGAAGACAGAGGCCCGACTGCGGCCGCCCGCTGGATACTGCCACCGGATGCCACCGTGGGCACGCTGACCGCCCTGCTCGATCGGTTGCCCGACGACTTCACCGTCGTCTCAGCGATGCAGGCTCGGCAGTACGGGTATTGGGGTTTGGCGCAGGTCCTGGCCTCCCGCCTTCGCGGCGCCGTTGCCGTTGAGGATGGACTGCAGGCGGGAGAGATCCGGAGAGCCATTGAGATGTATGGGGTTGACGCGGACACGCCGATCAACCCGCACCGTCTGCTCCGGCGGATGGAACTATGGAACGATCGACCCGTGAAATCGGGCCGCACCTGAGGAGGCTTACAATGAGTCGCGGAATTCGCAGAGCCTGGCTGGGCGTCGTGGTCGTTGGGTTGCTCCTTACGGCAGGATGCAAGGATTTCATCATAGAGACCGGGATTAACCCCGACGGCAGCGGTACCCGTGCGATCACTCTGGAGGCGGGTTCGCTTGAGAACGATGACACCGGCCTCACACTCGACCAGTACCGGCAACTCCTCGGGGTCACCGAACAGCGCGGATGGCACCTCGTCTGGGAAGAATCTCCCCAGGATGGGGAGAGAAATGCGGTGTTCTCCCGCAATGCACGCATCCCGGGAATCGATTCCTGGAGCGGGGCCTCGGGTGATATCACTCTCCAGGGCGCTCTCGCGGGTTCCCCCTTCGCGTCTGTGCGCGGTGTGAACGAGGTGCGGGCTACCACCGCACGGGGTGCCCAGAGCACCACATACGAGTACCGCGAGACCTTCGACTGGCGCGGCCTGCGCGAAGCGCTGGTGGACTTCGTGGCTGCACGACTCGTGGAAGAAGTAGCGCGGGAGTTCCCCGGCATCACGCCGGAAGATCGCGCCGAATTGCGGGGATTGGCCGCCGGGGCGACCGCCATGGACCTCCCCAGGCTCTTTGATGTCTCGGATGAGGAGCGGGCATCATTGCCGATGGTCAGAACGGTAGGGATCTACGGGACGCACGTTCTGTCACGGCGGGGCATCGCCGCGGCGCCCGCCGACCTCGAAGCGATCGCCGCGCGTGTCTTGGACGATCCGGAGAGCCGGCTGGAAGACTTCCTTTCTACGAACCTCCCGGGAGTCTATGCGGTCGCCCTGACCAATGTGTCGCTCTCCGTGACCCTCCCGGGCACCATCGTCGAGTCCAACGCGGATGCAGTGGAAGCCAGCACGGTCAAGTGGGAGTTCGGGATCCTCGACGCGCTACGCGGACCGGTCACCATGCACGCAACCTCCGAGCTGCGCAAGTAGACGGAGGGTGCCGCGGCAGCCGCAGCACCTTCGACCGGTGGAGCCGGCACGTCCGCCGGGATCCTGCCCGAGCGGACGTGCCGTGCGGCGCATTTCCCGGCGCGTGCACTCCTCTTGACGTAGACCCCTACGCCGCCCCTGAATAGCCGCGTTCAGAACACTGCTGAGGTACGAACGCGAGAGGGAGCTTGCGTGCAGCGACGACCACCATTGCCGCGTGAAGAACCGGAAAAGCGCCCGTGCGTACCCGTGTTTGCCGCGCCGCTGAAGCGGAGCCACGAAACGGTCGTGCTCGGCGTCATCCTGCTGCTGTGCCTTGCGATGTGCGGGTGGTACCTGGCCGACGCGTGGAGGTTGAATCACGGGTTGGGCTTCCCGCTGGATGACTCGTGGATTCATCTGACGTTCGCGCGCAACCTCGCGATGCACGGTTCGGTCGCTTACTATCCCGGCTATCCTCCCGTGGCCGGCTCGACCTCGCCCCTCTACACCGGCCTTCTGGCGGCGCTCTACCGGATCGGCCACAACGAGTTTGTCATCAGCTACCTCCTGGGTGTAGCGGCCTTTGTGGCTGCCACGCTCCTCTTCCATGCCCTGCTGAGATGTGAGCTCCCCGGCGAGCCCTGGCTCGCGTTGGCAGGAACCCTGCTCCTCGCCACCCAGCCACGCCTTGTGCTCATCGCTCTGTCGGGGATGGAGACGACCCTGTTCATCGCGCTGATTGTCGGCTCGCTGCTGGCGTATCGCACCCGACGCGCCGTCAGCCTCGGCGTGTGCCTCGGGCTCCTCGTGTGGTGCCGTCCCGACGGTCTTGTGTTGTGGCTGGCCATTGGCACGGATTGGGTGGTGCGGCTGCTCTCCCGTCGGCATCCCGACGCGCATCGCTGGCCAATCCGCCCCATGCTTACGTCATTCGCCATCGGCATCATGCTCCTGGGGTGCTATGCTCTGTTCAACTGGGCGCTGTCCGGCTCCCCGCTTCCCACCACGTTCGGCGCCAAGGGGGCGTACTACCGTGCAACCATGACCAGGGAGCACTTTCTCCTGACTGAAGTCGCCGAAACGTTCGGGGGAAGAGAACTCTCCATGCTCTGGGTGTTCGCGGTGGCCGGTTTCATTCTCGTCGTATGGCGGACCTTGGAGCACTCCGCCCCCTCCCGGTTGGTCGACGCGCTGTTCGTCCTGGGCTTGATCGGCGCGTACTACCTTGCCCTTCCGTTCGCGCACCGGTTTGCCAGGTACATCCTACCAGCGTTGCCATCCTTCCTTCTCGTGGCAGTCTGGGCGGTACGCAAAGTCTCGTGGGCTCTGGCCAAGCGGGAACGGCTCTGCGTGCTGGTGCGCTGGGTGCCCGCTGTCCTTCTTTGCGCCCTCCTTGTGCAGTGGGGAACCAGCGCACCTCACTTCGCGGATGTATATGCGTATTGCTGCGCATACCATAAGACCCATCACGTCGCAGCAGCCCGCTGGATCGCCGCCAATACGCCCACCGACGCAAAGGTGGGTACCCACGACATAGGTGCAGTGGCGTTCTACGGCGGCAGGCGCGTGGTCGATATGGCCGGAATCGTGAGCCCGGAGGTTGTCGCGCACATCGGGAAGCCCGATTTCACCTCCTATCTCGATGACCTCCTTTCCCGATTGGGCGTCACCCATACGGTGACCATGGGAGACTGGTTCGTACCCGCCAACTCCCCTGTGCTCTTTGTTCCTTCGCCTGAACCGGAGGTCTTGTTCGTCCATGAATTCATTCCGGGTGTCTCTCACATCGAGCTCCCGATCGTCGCCAGCCTGAATGCCCGGGCGGGAAACCTGCTGGATGAAGGGAGATCCCAGGAAGCGCTGGGGCTTCTCGCGGAGGCCCTCAGGCTCGACTCGCGTTCCTCCCGCGCCTTCCTTCTCGCCGGCGTTGCCCACGCCATGCTCAGCGACGATGCCCGTGCCCAGCCCTTGCTCGACCGCTCGCTGGAACTGTTCACCGGAAGCGCGCTTACCCACTTCGAGTTGGCGCGACTTCACCTGCGTGCCGGAAACCTCGCCGAAGCGGTGACCCGCCTCCGTGCGAGCCTCGTGCTCGACCCCTCCTTCGAACCCGCACAACGGCTCCTGGCGGAGATCTCGCATGGGTACGCCGTGAACTAGCTCAGAACGCCAAGCAGGGTCGCCCGTGGTGCACCATGGCGTTGATGTCCCATGCCACGCGTCTTGACAAAACGCGAATCAGTATGATTCTTACCTCAGAATCATTCCTACATAGGAGGAGTTCGTGCGACTTCAGGAACCCGAAATCCGGCAACGGGTCCAGCGGTTCAGGGAAGCCTGCACCGCGGCAAGGGTGAGGCTGACCCACCAGCGTCTGGAGATCTTCCGGGAGGTGGCCGGCACCGGCGACCATCCCGACGTCGAGGCGATCTGGAGGGCGGTACGGAAGCGCATCCCCACCGTGTCGCTGGACACCGTCTACCGGACGCTCTGGCTGCTGAACGACGTCGGCGCCATCACCACGCTGGGGCTCCCCCGCGAGCGAATCCGCTTCGATGCCAACACGACTCCGCACCATCAC
>JALOPK010000442.1 GCA_025453925.1 Candidatus Eiseniibacteriota bacterium
CAATTGGTGTCGGGCAGGAGATGCAGCCGGGCGCTCGATAGCCGATGCTGAAGAATGCTTAGACCGACCCGCCCGATGACGACGCATGTCGCACTCTTGAGGGCCATTAACGTGGGCGGCCACACGCCGGTCCCCATGGGTGCGCTGCGTGGTTTTCTGGCGGATCTTGGTTTCAGCGATGTGCGCTCCGTGGTGCAGAGCGGGAACCTGGTGTTCCGGGCCGAATCGGCGGGAGGGGAGGAGCTGGAGCGGCTTCTGGAACGTGAAGCCCCGCTGCGGTTGGGTCTCCAGACCGACTTCTTCGTGCGCACTTCCGAGGAGTGGGCGGAGATCATCGCCCAGAACCCCTTCCCCACGGAAGCCACACGAGATCCCAGTCATCTGGTTGTCATGGTGTGCGAGGAGAGCCTCGCATCGAGCCGGGTCGACGCACTGCGGGCTGCCGTGCCGGGCCCGGAAGTCATTCACGCCGCGGGCAGGCACGCCTACATCACGTATCCGAACGGTATTGGTCGCTCGCGCCTGTCCGGCGTGCTCATCGAGAAGACCCTGGGCACACGCGGCACCGCCCGCAACTGGAACACCGTCCTGAAGCTCGGCACACTCGCAGCGTGCCGCTGATGGCCCTCCCGACCCCACGCACGCCACGAGGCATGAGCGCGCTCATGTCGCCTCGTGAAGGCCGCGGTGCTCAACGCCTGACTGCTGACACTCCCGATTCTGCGGTGTCAGACGAGCGCGCGCAGCTCTTGCGGTTCCTTCCGAGCCGGTCCGGTCCGAACTGACGGTTTCCTCGCCGACTGAATGCCGGCGTGCGCCCCGCGCAGGGGGTGCGCTCTGAACCTTCGATCCGCTTATTGTGCTAGATGGGTGTGTCTCCGAAGAGAATCCTGTGTCTTCTCCAATCGGCAGGAGCGATGATGTACGCGATAGTTCTGATCGTTCTCATGTGTGCGTTCGGCGCCGGATGTGATCCCAACACTGCCGTCGCTTCAGGCGCGGGACGCCCTTCGAGTCAGGAAGGTGACCAGATGGCGAAGCCGTTGGATTGGAAGGCGGTCGATACTCTCATCAGCGAGCAGAAGTACGAGCAGGCTGCCGCTGCCGTCGCAGAGATCCGTGAGGCAGCCAGGGCTGCAGACAACACGGAGCAGTGGACCAAGGCCCTGGTGAAGGAAACCCAGCTACGCCTCGCACTCCACGGCTATGAGACGGCCGTCCGCTTCTTCAGGGAGCAACCCTGGCCAGACGATGCCCGCTCCCGCGCCATTCTGAACCTCTACTATGCGAACGGCCTGATGACCTACCTCGAGGCATACGACTGGGAGATCCGCCAGCGGGAGAAGGTGGAATCCAAGGAAGAGATCGACCTCAAGGCATGGACCGAGGAGGAGATCTTCCGGGAGGCCGTGCGCGCGTTCGGCGAGGTCTGGGCGCAACGGGAAGCGCTGGGGCGAGAGCCGGTCAGTACGCTGGCTGAGTACCTGGTGCCCAATACCTACCCGCCCGAGATACGGGGCACGTTGAGGGACGCCGTGTCGTACCTGTTCGCGGAGCTGCTGGCCAATACCGGGCACTGGCGGCCGGAGCAGTCAAACGAGCTCTATGCTTTGGATCTGGCCGCCCTCATTCGAGGCAACCGCTCGGACGCGACTCCAGACCTGACGGACATGGGAATCCATCCCCTACTCAAGGTCGGCACGATTCTGGCGGACCTGGAGACGTGGCACATCGAGAGCGATCGTCCCGAGGCAGCCCTGGAGGCGCGGCTGGAACGGTTGCGACTGCTCTGGGCGTCCTTCACGCAGGCCGACGATCGCGCGGCAATCATGGATGACCTGAAGACGCGACTCCCGAGGCTCCGCGGCCTACCATGGTGGGCGGAAGGCATGGCGCAGCTCTCCGAGTTCGTCCGCCAGGGCGACTCTCCCAACGGTCTCGTGGAGGCCCGCGCCATCGCCGAGGAGGGACACAGGGCATACCCGTCTTCCATCGGGGGCCAGCACTGCCTCTCCATCGTAAAGGAGATCGAGCGGCCTGATTACTCGCTGATGTCCATGTCAACGGACGGCCCGCGGAAGCGATCCGTCCAGATCACTCACAAGAACCTGTCCAAGCTGTACTTCCGCGCGTACCGGCTCGACCTGGAGGAGTGGATCCGCAACTCGACTGACTACAACCTGCTACCTTCGGGCGAAGAAGTGAAGAAGCTGGTTCACAACCAGTCGCCGTACCTTGAGCTTCAGCAGTGGGAAATGGATCTTCCCGAGACCCCGGATTACCGATTCCACCGGACCTATTCGACGCCAACGCTCGACATCCCGGGGTTCTACATCATCGCCGCGTCAGCGCGGGTCGACTTCTCGACCGCCGACAACCGGCTCTACTCGATCCCATTCATCGTCAGCGACCTGGTGCTCGTGTCGCGACAGGACGAAGGCGGCGCCCTTGAGGGCAGAGTGGTGTCCGGTGCGACCGGCGCACCGCTTGCAAAAGCCAAGGTCTCCTTGTGGGCCCGCAACTGGCGGCAAGGGCATCGAAGCGTTGCCTCCGGTTTGACCGACCAGAGCGGTCTGGTACGCTTCGACCGTCCCAGGGATCAGGACTCCCGGAACTTCTTCCTTATCGTTCAGCGGGGCGAGGAAACTTCCCTCGATCAGAGCAACATCTGGTTCCACGACGCACCCCAGCAGACGGAAACCACGGCCTCGCTGCTGTACACCGACCGTAGCGTCTACCGGCCCATGCAGAAGGTGTTCTGGAAGGTGCTGGTCTACCGGGGCAGGCATGACGTGGGTCGGTTCACCGTGTCGCCGGCGACGGTGACAGCGGTGTCGCTGATTGATCCGAACAGCCAAACGGTGGAGACCGTGACGGTGACGACCAACCAGTTCGGCAC
>JALOPK010000443.1 GCA_025453925.1 Candidatus Eiseniibacteriota bacterium
GTACGTGCTCACCTCGGACATGTTCGAGTCGCCCACGATGACGTGGAGGCGGCGGTACCGCTCCTCGTCGGCGTGGGGCTCGTCGCGGGTGTTGATGATGCCCCGCGAGCTGGTGGTGGCGCCCGAGATCTCCTGGTAGATGTGCTGTGCCCGCTGGGAGATGTAGTAGTGGTTCCCCAGCCGGGTCTTCAAGACCTTCCCGGCGCCGGCGAACACCTGGCGCGTCACGAAGAAGGGGATAAGCAGTTCGGCCAACTTGTGAAAATTGACCGCGCGCTCCACCAGGTAGTTCTCGTGACACCCGTAGGTGTTGCCGACGGAGTCGGTGTTGTTCTTGAAAATATAGAGATCGCAGTCGATGCCGTTCTCGCGGAGCCGCTTCTCCGCCGTCAGCAGCAACTCTTCGACGATCCGCTCGCCGGCCTTGTCGTGCAACGTCAAGTCCAGCGGATTATCGCACTCCGGCGTGGCATACTCGGGATGGCAGCCCGTGTCCTGATACAGGCGCCCGCCGTTGCGCAGGAAATCGTTGGTGCCCCGCTGCCGGGACACCACCTTCTCGAACAGGTAGCCCAGTGCGCTCTCGACAGAGAGGCTGATGTGGCCGCTCGGGGAGGACGAGATCAGCCCGTATTCGCTCTCCAGGCCAAAGATCCGGCGCTGCATGGCTCGTGAGACTCTACCGCTCTAACGGAGCGCTGAAAAGCGGATTGCTCAGGCTGCTCAAAAAGGCGCCCCCTCAGTCTCCCCCATCGCTGGCCTACTCGAGCACGGACCGCAGCTCCGCCTGAGCGATCCGGCGGAACTTTCGCCCCGGGCGCCTCCGCTCCAGGGCCGCGACTTCCAGAGAGGCCGCCTTCACCTTCTGGCTGGCTGTGGCCTCCAGGGCGCGCGCCGCGAGTTGCAGGGCCGCCTCCAAGCCAAGCCCCTCGGTGAACTTGTCCTTCAGGAACAGCTTCAACTCCTCGGCCTGCCCCCCGATGCCGGTATAGCCCTTCTCGTCGGCGATGCTGCCGTCGAAGGCGATGCGATACAGTTCGTTGCCGCCGTCGGCCTCCCCCACCTCCAGGACCAGGATCTCCACCTCGAGCGGCTTGATCTCCATGCTGAAGATGTTGCCGATCACCTGCGAATACGCGTTCGCGAGGGACTTGGCCGTGACGTCTTCGCGCCCGTAGGCGTACCCTTTCATATCGGCATAGCGGATGCCCTCTTTGCGCAGCCGCTCGAACTCGCTGTACTTTCCGGCCCCGGCAAACGCGATACGATCGTACAGCTCCGACACTTTGTTCAGGGAGGCGCTCGGATTTTCCGCCACCATCAGGATTCCCGCGGCGTACTCCAGGGCGATGATGGATCGCCCTTTGGCGATGCCCTTGCGGGCGTACTCCGCCTTGTCCTGCATCATCTGTTCGGGAGAGACGTAATACGGCATCGCCATGGTATCGTCCTCGTCGGTCTGCCGGCCGCGGCCGGCGGCGTCTCATGGCCCGGAGCGACGGCCGAGCCGAGGGAAGGTCAGGGGGTCGCCTTGCGTGCCCCGGCAATCTCGGCGCAGCCTGCGGCCACGCGCTCCTCAGGAACGTCCTGGGCACCGGCCGCGGTGACGAGCTTCACGGTGGGGAAAATCCCCCGCACGAAATCCGGACCGCCCGTGCCGCGATCCTCGTCCGCGGCATCGTAGAGCGCTTCCAGGGCCGTTCGGATCGCACCGTCCTCTGCGAGGCCGGCACGGTACAGCTTCTTCAAACTGGACCGCGCGTCCTTGCCTCCGGAGCCGATGGCGTAGTACTCCGTCTCCTCGTACCGCCCCCCGGCCACGTCATACTTGAAGATGCGCCCCTCGCTCCGCTTGAGGTCGAAGCCGGCGAAGATGGGCACCACCAGCAGGCCCTGCATCGCCATGGGGAGATTGGCCCGCACCATCTGGGCCAGCCGGTTGGCCTTCCCCTCCAGACTCAAATGCATCCCCTCGATCTTCTCGTAATGGGCCAGCTCCGTCTGGAACAGCCGGACCATCTCGATACACGGTCCGGCCGCGCCGGCGATGGCCACAGCAGAATACTCGTCCGCGGCATACACCTTCTCGATCCGCCGCGACGCGACCTGGTACCCTTCGGTGGCTTGGCGGTCGCCGGCAATCACGACCCCGGCCTCATACTTCAGAGCGAGCACCGTCGTGCCCACCGGCACCCCGGGCATTCCCTCGCCGGTCTCGCGGCTCGCCGCCGCGAACTCGGGCAGCAAAGCCGGCTCCCGACCCCGCACGAGGTCGAAGAAGCTGGATCCCGCGTCATGTCGATTGAATTGGAGTTCCACGGGCTTCACCTCTCCTTCGTCGAGACTCGGCAACTGGGCAACTCGGCGACTCGGCAGTTAGGCAACACCAACACACCCACACCACGCTACCGACTTGTGCAATTGCCAGATTGCCAACTCGCCCAGTTGCCGAGTTGCCTAATTGCCCAGCCTTCAACCCGCCAGCCGCTCCACAAGTTCGGCCACGCTATCCGACCGTTCCAGGATCTCCCCTACAAGTTTCCGCGTCCCGCGTGTCGGTTCCGCCATGGGAATGCGCTTCACGGACGCGTCCCCGGTATCCAGCAGGACGGACGTCCAGCTGGCCCCATAGACGTGCTTCGGGAATTTTCGCAGACACATGCCGCGAAAATACGCCCGGGTATCGGTCGGGGGCACGCTCGTGGCGCGGTCGATCTCCTCGTCAGTGAGCAGGCGATCCACGTACCCTTCCCGCTCCAGCCGGTAGTAGAGCCCCTTGTCCAGACGCAGGTCGTGGTACTGCAGATCCAGCATGCTGATCCGCTGGTCGTCGAAACCGACCCCCTTCCGGCCCATGTAGGAGGCGATGAGCTCCTGCTTGATGACCCA
>JALOPK010000098.1 GCA_025453925.1 Candidatus Eiseniibacteriota bacterium
TGAGGTACTTGCCGAGACGAACGTAGAGGTCGCGATCTTCGGATGAGAGAAGGTTGGGAGAGACCTCAAGCTCGTCCAGCCCGGTCTCCGCCCGCAGCATGCGGGCGATCTCGCCGGCCAGAAACTCCTCGACCGCGCCCGCGGCCTCCTTGGCAAACGCATCGCCCTGCCAGAGCGTGAGGATGTCCTCCGGCGTGAGGTTGAAGAGCAGCATGGTTTTGATCTGCTCCTCGCTGTAGTCGGCATCATCGGCCGCGACCCGCAGAACGGGATCATCCACCCGGCCCGTCACGGTGAGGGTGAGCGTGATGTCCGTGCCGTCCCGCTGTTCTGAACGGATCACGGTCGTGGCCGACACGTCCACCTCAGGTACGATGAGCGGCCCCCCCATGAACGAGACCTTTCCCTGCTGGAGGAGGAACTTCCGGCCGAGGTAGAGGTACGTCCCACGCAGCACCTGCAGATCGCCCTGCATCGAGATGACGCCATGTTCCTTTTCCACTGCAACCTGTCCCGCGACCTCCGCATTGAGAAACCGGTCCCTGACCCAGACCCCTCGATCGGCGATGATGGAGAGGAACCATTGATCGTCAAGGCCCGCCTCGGTCGGCGCCACCGGCTCGATGGGAATTGAGGGCAAGTCGATCAGACCCTCAATAAGACGCACTTCACCATCCAGAGCGATCCCCATTCCCCGCTTGGCGAGCGACAGGTCGGCATCGTAGATCCCGTAGATCCCTGGGACCAGCCGGAACTCCTGAAGCCGTCCGTCGATATCAAACGTGGCCGCATCCAGAACGAGCCCGGGGAGTTCCAGCTTACCCTGCAGCCGGGCACTGCCCTTCCCCGAGCGGCCGGTGACTTCGTCGATGATGATGGTGTGGCCTTCCAGACGTGCAGACCCACGCACCGACTTGAACGTCGTGCGGATCGGCTTCACGATGACTTCCGTCGTGCCATCGACCTCGATGCTGCCAGAGAGCTCGGGTCGCTCGGTCGTTCCTTGGACCGAGATCCGGGCGGAAATGGTGCCACTGCGGGAGTCAAGAATAGGGCGGAGTCCCGCATTGAGGAGCTCGTCCGAGAGCACCAGGACTCTCCCCAAGGGGCTGCGATCGCTTTCGACCTCGGCATGGATTGCTCCAGTGGAGTCGAGCATTCCACTCCCCAGAACGCGGAGATCGTCTTGCGTGACTTCCAGCGAGTGCACCGTGATCCTCGAGGGGCTCCGCGAGAGTTGGAGATCGATATCGACCGGGAATCGGGCCATCGCAGGGAGTCGCTGCAGGCCCTTCACGCTTGCCCACGCCTGGGTAGTAGCGCCCGCCCGCACCGCACCGTAGCACCGTCCCGCGAAGGGGCCCGGGAATCCTCCGAGTCTGGCCACCGCATCCGCGGGGAAATGGCGGACGATGATCAGCCCATCGCTGACGGATGGTGTCAACAACAGCTCCATGGCCTCAAGGAGCCCTCCTCCTGAAGTGGCAACCCTCAGAGTGGGCACTCGGACCCCCTCCTCTCCACGTGTCACGGCGGCTCCCCCTAACATCGCCAGGGTCCACCGGTCGGAGAGGGCGTTGAGGTGCGTGAGGCGTCCCGCACGGCCTGTCCATTCGCCGGCCGACGAGACCAGAACCCCACCCGGCCGAAGTGCCAGAAGGCTGGTCACCTTGATCCTGTCTGGATCAGCATCCACGTTGGCCCGGGCCCCAATCAGGAGCAGCGTGCCTTCCGTGCGCAGTGCCCCGAGACCTGCAGTGCCCGTCAGATGCCAGTTTCCATCCTTAGCGCTCAGACTCCCCAGGAACTGGCCAGTGGCCGCGGTCGCTCCACCCACTTCCATTTGGTACGCCTCCAGACCACCGCGCCAGCTGACATCCGGAAGGAATCCGATGAGATCGCCCCGCACATGAGCATGTCCCATCACGGGTTCTGCGATGAAGGGGGCCAGTGACGGCCGGAGGTTCACCCAGAGGTCGTGTCGGAGATGGATCGCGGAGGCTGACAGCCGGCCATCGATGGCGCCACGAAGCGAGCCGCGCTCGATGGTGACCTGGTCCAGCGTCACGTCGTCTCCTGCCCAGGTGAGGCGCGCATTCACTCCGCCTCCCCACAATGTCCTCCACGTGAACTCGGCGTCGCGGAGCGTCACGCTGATCGATCGGGCATCACCCGAAAGACTTCCCCGAGCTTCCGCGGCGCCTGACACAAAGACGGTTCCGCCGGGATGCCCCGGCAGCGGGATGCCGACGGAGTCGGCTACGATGTTCGCCTCAGCGACCCATCCGTCCTCCTGCATCGAGAAACGCGCGGCGCCCGTGACACCGCCGTTACGGTGAAGCAGCCGGAGCCTCCGGGCGACGATGGTGCCCGACTGGAGCTGAAGGCTCGCCCCAAAAGCCTCCGCCTCCCACGAGCGCCAGCGGGGATTGCGCACGTCAATCCTCCCGCGCGCAGCGAGCCCCTGTCCGCTGGCCTCGATATCGGCGATGCCGCTCAGATCGTCGATTCCGATGGCGAGGGCATCCGTCCATCTGGTGATGTCTACGGCTTGCGCGGCAATGTCCCACGTCCATCCCCCATCGGCCTCGGAAGCGGTGCCCGTCAGGACGCCGGCATCGGATGAAACCGACACTTGCGCGTCCCAGGACCCGTCGCCGAGCCGCCAGAGGCTTGCCTCGGCGTGGGCCTCGATCCCGCTGCCGACGACAAACCTCAGACTCCGTACTCGCACTGACGACTCTGCGGGAGAGAGTCGCGCCAGTCCCTCGAGGTGATTGACCGTCAGGGATCTCACACCCCAGGCGCCATAGACCATCAGAGATCCGTTCCGCAGGGTGATGTCAACCACCTCCACGTTCGGCATCGCGCTCTCCGATTCCACGGTGTCGCGGGAAGCGGGAAAGCCCGACGTGACGAGAACGCCGGTCCACCCATCCACGCTCACGGAGCTGAAGCGCAAGGTTCCACCGATGAGTTCACGCCAATCGGGACGAATCGTGAGACGCTTCGCATGGATAGACGAGCCCGCCGTCGGCCAACTCTCGACCGCCAATCCTTGGATATCGACTCCCATCGAGTAGCTAATTCGAATCGAGTCGTAAGTAACACCGGCGTGCAGGACGCCGGAAAGCCATCGTGCGGCGGCAAGATGCACCGACTCTCCATCCAAGAGAGCCAGGAGGGCAATGACCACGACGCCCATGATGCAGACCGCAAGGAGGACAGCCCGGGTCACGCGCCACGCCGCTCTAGCCAGATTCGACGTGTTGGTCACCGTTTCGCTCTTCTCATGATCCTGGCGGTTCAAAACGCGTGGCCGAGGGTGAAGTGGATTCTCCCGACCCGGCGATCCCGGATGGGCACGCCCCAGTCGAGCCGAACGGGGCCGATGACCGTCGAATACCGCACGCCGCAACCCAGTGTCGGTTCAAGGTCGGCAAGGCGGATCTGCCTGGCTCGCTCCCATACCTGGCCGCAGTCGGTAAACAGGGCCGCGCCCACGTACCCCCAGATGGGGACGCGCGCCTCCACGCTGAGCAGAACGATCGCCTCCCCGCCAAGCGGGTTGCCGGAGTTGTCGACAGGCCCCAATCCTTCCTCACCGAATCCCCTGACGGTGTTCGCGCCACCCGCGCGGAATCTCTCGGCTTCGGGGGCGGTCGGTGAGTCGTCAAGAGGGTGAATGACCCCCGTGCTCGCCCTCAGCGCCAGAATAACGCCCCTCGCCCGCTGGTAGACACTGACGTCAGCCACGGCCTTCCGAAAGGACCAGTCGCCTCCCAGGATTCCGCCGGCATGCGCGGCCTGAAACCTGACGAGCTGACCGCCCGCAGGATCGGTGAACGACGTTCGCGTGTCGATGGACACAATCGCACTAAGGCTGTTGGTGATGGGGCGCCGGCTCTCTTCGAGTACGTACTCCGATGGATCGTCGCCCTCGATGTTCGTCTTGCGCCAGCGGTACCCATACCGGCAGAGAGCCGATGCTCGCTCTCGCCAGGATCGCCCGAGCTCGATACTCGTGCCGAATCCCTCAGACCTTGCGCTGGGGTCTGACCTCCAGCTGTAGTCAAGGGTCAGCCCCGCATCAAAGGGCAGTCCGACTACCCATGGATAGAAGAACGAACCCTCGGCCGTGTACTGCCGGCGATCTGTCACCCAGCCATGCTCGATGCCGAGACCGAGGCGGGTGCTGGCGGCAACGCCCCAGAGATCCTGATGCCCCACCGCAAGAGAAAGGGCGCTCCGGTCTGGCGAAACGTAGCCCACGCCCGACTCGACAAACCGGCTGGGAGCTTCCCGGAGGTGTATGAAGACCAGAAGCGTGTCTTCCCTACTCTCCATGCCCGGCACCAGGATGCGCACGCTGGAGAAAAGCCCGGTCGCCAGCAAGGAACGCTGCGTGTCATAGACATCCTGGGGCCGAAACACCCGCCCGGGCGTCAAGCGGACCGCACGCATGGCCACGGAGGGCTTCAACTCTCTGAGGCCGTTCACGTTGATCTCGCCGACCGTCGCGATGGGTCCATCTTCGACGGTGATCGAGAGCGCGGCATCATTGCCATCGATGGCAATGGCCGATGCTGCAGTGGCGTGCACATTGCCCTCAGCGGCCAGTGCAGCCCGGATCCTCCCCTTGCCAAGTTCCAGACGGGTCTTGTCCATCCGGGAGCCGGGAGGGAGATCAAGAAGCTCCACGAGTTTGGGAGCACGGACTGCCCAGGATCCCCTCACCGAAAGGCTCCGGATGGTCAGCTCGGGGCCTGGATCGATTGAATAGAAGAGTCGTATCCCGGTTCGCTCGATGTAGGCCTCAACGGTGTCCAGACGGGCACGATGGAAGCCTCGAGAGTGGTAGAAGGCCAGGATCCTGTCTTTATCCTTGGTCCACTCGTAGTGGTCGAACACCTCGCCTGGGACCATGACCAGCATTGCCTCCCGGGCAACATCTGCGTTGCGTAGCACACCCTGGTCAGCGATGTCGAGCTGGTGGACGAGATGCTCTGCGGGGAACCGTATGGGGTCGCGGGACAGGACGCCGCACGAGAGGAGGGGAACTAGTATGATGAACAACCGCTTCACGCCGGTGTCTCCTCCAGACCCTGAGTGAGGTGGCGCATGACATCCTCCAGAGTGATCAGCCCGACCTGAGCACGTTCATGGACCACGCATGCCACATGCTCGGCGGCATCCCGCATCACATCGAGAATCTCCTCCAGGCTGGCGTCCTGGTCCACCTCTGGAAGCCGCGATGCAAGCTCCGACAAGCTGGCCTGGCTTCCGATCTCCAGCAGGTCGAACACATGAACGAACCCGATCCATCGCCCGGACCGCTCGAGAGGATAGTGGGCAACTCCCGCAGCCCGGACCACGGGGAGTGCGCGGGCCAATGTGAAGTCCGCAGGAAGGGTCACCACCCGTTCCCGGGGTATCATGACATCTCCCGCCACGCGGCGGGCGGTCGCGATCCCTCGCTCCAGGAGGCGGCTGATCGTGTGCGAAAGCCGAACGCTGCTCACGCCGGGCCGGGTCAAGAGCACGAGTTCCTCCCGGGAAGACGGTAGGGCTGATCGGCCGGCGGTACGACTCAGCAGCCTCGCCGGCGCGCCGACAACTACTGCGAAGGGACGCAGGAGCGTGCGAAGCGCCTCCAATGGTCCGCCCATGGGAATGCAAACCGCCCGGGCGTGGGTGAGAAAGTAACTCTTGGGTATGATCTCGCTCAACAAGAGAAAGACCGGAGTGAGGATCCCAGTGGCAAGCATCTCGCCGCTCTCTGGGAAGAACTCATTCGCCAGACGGGTCGCCGCAACAGTTCCGCCGATCACCGCGAGATTTGTGCCCACGAGCAGGGTCGTGAGGTAAGGCTCGGGGTGGTGAAGGGCTCGCTCCATCCGGAGCGCCCCCGGAAGACCCTTCCGGGCGAGGTGGCGAACCTTCAGGCGCGGACACGCGAGGAAGGCGGATTCCATGCCGCTGAAGAGGCCGGCGGCAACAATGCTGGCAATGACAAGGAACCCCAGCAGGATCATCCGGACACCGGGCTCTCCGTGCATCGTACGCAGAGTTCGATGATTCTCCGTTGGTCTGCGCGGACAATGCGCGCGCGGAGCCCCTCCGGCAACTGTACAAGTTCGCCGGCGGCCGGGATTCGGCCGAGGACATGGGTGATACGGCCGCCGATGGTCTCGACCAGCGGATCCTCGACTCGGATACCCAGCGCTCTCTCTATCCCATCCACGGGGAAGTTGCCCGGGAGAATCCAGTCGCCATCACCTCCCAGCACCATCGCGGGCGATGCCGGATCGTGGCGATCAGGAACTGGCCCGAACACCTCGTCCACGACATCCTGGATCGTCACCAGGCCGGCCACTGAGCCGAACTCATCAAGGACAACCGCAATGTCTTCACCTTCGGCTCTGAACCGACGGAGCAGTCGGTCGAGCGTCAAGTTCTCGGGCACGAATAGCGCATCGCGAGCGAAGTGGCGCGCCGTGAACGAACGGTCAGCGGCATGGGAGCCGACCAGGTCGTGGACGCGTAACATCCCGATGATCGTGTCCACCGAGCCGGCGAAAACCGGGAGTCGGGCCCTGCGGAGCCGGCGCGCGATGAGCGGCAGGTCCGCGACCGGTGTATCAGCAGCGATGCCTCGGATGAGTACGCGAGGCGTCATGACCTCCTTGACCCGGGCTTCTTCGAGGTCGAGTAGTGCAAGTAGCAGGTCGGATTCGGAGGGATGAATGCTACCCGCCTCGGCAGCCTCTTCGACGGCGGTATGCAGTTCCGCGCGCTCCAGCGGCATCCGCTGTTGTTCCGCATGCCATCCCGAAGTGATGGGAGCGACCAGCCGCATGAGGATCAGACGAACCGGGGCGAGAAGAAAGCAGAGGGGGTGAAGAACCCTTCCGGCGAGCAACGACACCGGTTCGCAGTGCTGCACCGCCAGGACCTTGGGTGTGATCTCTCCCGCGACCAGGACTACGGTGGTCATGCCGATCCATGCGACCCACGACCCTGTCTTCTGGCCGAGGGCCGCCACGAGCAACTCCGTCGCGCGGCTTGTAGCGAGGAGGTTCACGAGCAGATTGCAGAGAAGAATGGTGATCAACAGCGCCTGGGGTTCTCTCACCAGCCTTGTGACCGCCCTGTGGGCTCCCGAGCGCCCCTCCTGGAACCTCTGCACCACGGCGGTGGGGAGGGAGAACAGGGCAGCCTCGGAGCCCGAGAAGAAGGCCGAGAGCGCGAGGAGCCCCACCACAAACACCACCTGGCCGAGAATCGGGTCCACGGATCTCACACTCCCTTGGTGATAGCATGGGGGATGTGGCGGACTGCCTCGTGGTCACTACGCGACGGTGGAACGTCCACCGGGATCACCGCCCCCGTTCTATGCGGCCCGATGATCCCGGCACATGCCGCCTCCTCCGGCCGTCCGAAATGCGCGCCGCTCCGGCCTCTGATTGCCCGAGCTGTGAACTCCTGAGATCCGAGGCAGGCATGTTCCGAGATCATTGGCTCCCTGTATCCGATGAAGGCCGTTCCCGGTTGCTGTCTGAGCCGCTGCATCGGCAGCACCAACGGGAGCGAAGACAGGGGCAAGAAACAGCGACGGCGCGCTGATCGCCAGCCATCCTCAATTCGAGGTCCCTCCAGTCGCAGGTGCTTCGGGCAGGGATCGTGGCGGTTTCCGCGATGCTCGTCCTCGCGCCGGGGAGCCGGCTCTCGGCGACCATCGTAGCGATTAGAATCAACGGGTCGTGTAGACGGAGGCCCTGGGAGGCGACGCGGTGGCCGGAATCAAAGAGGGTCGCCAGAATCGCGGGCCGATCGTGATCCGCCGCCGTGCGGCCTCCGCCCTCCACCTGGAGGACTTGCGCTGCAAGCCACATCGCCACATACTGCCATAGCACATACTGATCACCGCTGTGTGCGGCAGCGCGATCCCTCGTCGGCGAGTGTGGGTGCATTGTCATGACCGGGCACGAAATCGCGGCCCTGTTCGCCTGACCCTTATGAGCATCTGGGCATGACACCCCTCGGACGGATGCCGCTCTGCTATGCGCCCACGGCCACGTGGGTTCCGTGCGGGGGACTGGCGCCTGGTGATGGCGGCATCTACCATGCGGTGATGGTTTCAAGCCATGGAAACTGAGTCTCGGCCATCGTTCGGTGGCGATCCGCGGCGCAGGCGCAACCCAGTGGGGGCGTCTCCTGCTCCTGAGGAGTTCCTCACATCCGGCGCCGGCGAAACGGCCGCGAACAAGACAGATCCTGATCAGGCGGTCTGATTACGCGATTCTCTAGGGGAGAGAGCTGTCATGACGCTGCACTTGCCACATCGCGATCGAAGATGGATACGGGCAATGCTTCATTCCGGCTGGGCCCTGGCAGCCCTGCTGGCGGTCGGACTCTATGTCGAGCATCGTGTGCTGATTCGGGCTCGCGCCAGGCTGTCACTCGCCCAGGAGGAGGCCGCCAGGCTCAGACTCATTGAGCAGGAGCTCTATCATCTCAAGATACGCCAGGACTGGGTCGTGAACCTCCTGCAGGTGCCCACCGGGTCATCACCAGGCGACTCAACCCGTCAGCCGAGCCTCGAGGAAGCGACCGGGCCTGATCTCTGGCCGGCGCAATCGGATTCTGCGGCATCCGCTGTGTCCGCGGATGATCCCATCCCTCACCTCTGGCCAGTCAGCGGGTGGGTGACGCAGGAGTTCAGGCCACCGAGGAGCCCACACCATCACGGCGTAGACATCGCAGAGAGGCTTGGGACTCCGGTGGTCGCACCGGCGAGGGGGGAGGTGCTTCGCGTGTACTGGAACGACACCATGGGCCGGGTGCTGGAGCTACAGCACCCCGATGGCCACCTCACCCGGTATGCCCATCTGCAGACGGTAGAGGTGCAACCGGGGGAGACAGTGGAGGCCGGTCAGATGGTCGCCAGACTAGGCACATCGGGCAAGAGCACGGCACCACATCTGCACTACGAGGTGGAGCTAAGGGGAACCCTGCTGGACCCGGCCTCCTTCTTGCCCAACTGAGTACTCGGGTTCATAAGTACGGTCACGTACCGAGAGCGACGGGGCGACTGGGCCCCACGGCGCGAGGAGGGCAGATATCCGAGGTAGTATCCCACCGATCGAGCAATCCGCCGGCTGGCAGACTCGGGATGCAACGGCGGTCGAATGCGATCCTGTTTGTGAATCCGAGTGCTAGGTGGGCTGACCGAGTGCGGGAGCCGGGGAGTCCCCGGTGACGGGGTAGATCCGCCCGGCTAACCAAACCGCCATGGCGCCCACGGCCCACCCTGCGGATACATCAACGGTGTAGTGATACCAGCCGTACACGGTGGCGAAGCTGAGTATGGGGACGAGAATAGCCAGGAAGGCGAAGGCGGTGTGATGGTGCCGCCGGGCCTGGAGAAGCGCCGCCATCGCGACGGCGCAGTGGGAGCTGGGGAAGGCGCCACCGACCAATCCGCCGATGTCCACCATGCGATGCTCCATCCAGGTAATGACATAGCCTTCCAACGGCACCTTGCGGAAATGACCGTAGAACTGCCGCGGCCCCTGTGTCGGGAAGATGAGGAAGAGCACCAAGCATGCGAGAAACGAGATGAAGATTGCCGCGGCGCTCTGGTAGAACGCACCTCGATCGCGTCTGAAATACAGCGGGATGCACAGCATGTAGGGGATCAGGTAGTACGAGAAGTAGCCCAGAATGATGAGCTCGTTGAGGGGCTTGTTGTAGAACTGCTCGAAGAAGCTGGAGGGGAACCCCCGGAAGAAACGCACATCGATGGAGAGGAAAAACTCATCGTACCAGCGGGGCACGAGGA
>JALOPK010000099.1 GCA_025453925.1 Candidatus Eiseniibacteriota bacterium
GCACTCACCACATCACGGTGCGACCTCCTCCTGCTCCTCCAGACCGGCCGGCTGGCATGGTTGCCTTCACTCACGACCTCGTTCGTCTTTTCGAGGAGGCGGCACTGCGGCACCCCGCGCAACTGGATTGGATCTGGTACGTGATTCGATGCCAGGAGCGTCGGGGTGAGGTTGCGGCCTACGAGGAGGGCAAGATCCTCCGTTCAAAGCGGCACCGGGGCTGATTCGTGAACGTGCTCTTCCTCAATCCGCCATATCTCCCAAGGTTTTCGCGATCCCAGCGAAGTCCCGCAGTCACGCGGAGCGGCACTCTCTACTATCCCATGTGGCTGGCATATGCCGCTGCCGCGACCGAGCAGCGGGGCCACCGGATCAATCTCGTGGATGCTCCCGCGGCCGGGGTCAGCGTGCCGGATCTCCTCCGAGAACTCGCGGAACCCCAACTCGTGGTGCTTGAGACCTCGACGCCGAGCATCTCTGCCGATCTGGAGACGGCGACTCACCTCGCCCAGCACTGGCGATCGACCCGCGTGTGTCTTGTCGGACCTCATGTCAGCGCGCTCCCCGACAGTGCCCTGCAGGCCTCCGGTGCCCATGCCGTGGCTCGTGGCGAGTACGACCACACGGTCGCCGACCTGGCCGACGCCCTGGCGGGCGACATCGATCTGCGCCACGTGCGGGGCCTGAGCTGGAAATGCGACGAGTGCGTAATCCACAATCCGCCTCGGCCCTTGATTGAGAACCTTGACCTCATCCCCCCGGTATCGCGGGTGTACGCACGATTCCTTGACTTCAGAGATTACTTTAACCCAAACGCTCTCTATCCAATGGTGACAATAGTTTCCAGCAGGGGATGCCCCTACGGATGCTCCTTCTGCGTCTATCCGCACACCATGACGGGGCTTCGGCAACGGTTCCGCGATGTCCGCCTCGTGGCGGACGAAATGGAGGAAATCGGCGCCAGGTTTCCTGGAGTCCGGGCGGTATTCTTCGAGGATGACACTCTCACCGCCGGACGCCCCCACGTTCGTGCTCTCTGTGAGGAGATCATCAACCGTGGCATCGCATTGAGCTGGACGGCCAATGCCCGGGCCGACGTGGATCTCGATACTCTCCGGCTGATGAAGCGCGCGCGCGCCCGATGCGTCTGCGTCGGCTTCGAGAGCGGCTCCGCGGAGGTTCTCCAGCGGATGCAGAAACGCCTTGAGGTCGACCGTGCCCGCCGGTTCATGGCGGACGCCCGTTCGGCGAACCTCCTGGTGCATGGCTGCTTCGTCTTGGGAATGCCGGGTGAGACCCGGGAGACGATGGAAGAGAGCCTGCGGCTGGCGCTGGACCTCGATCCGGATACTGCGCAGTTCTACCCGTTCATGGCATACCCGGGCAGCCCGGCATACGAGGAGGTGAAGAAGGCCGGTCTTCTCACCACGGAGCGCTTTTCGGACTGGCTGTGCCCGCGGGGTCACCACACGGCCGTTGCGGGAACGGGCACGCTCACACCCGGCGACGTCGTCGCGTTTTGCGCCCGCGCCCGTCGGCGGTTCTACCTTCGTCCCCGGTACATGCTGCGCACTCTCGTGCGCGCTGCCTCTGACCGGGGCGAGCGGGTGCGCATCGTTCGGGCCACGCGAACCTTCTGGAAACACCTCATCCGCCGATGATCAGCGTCGTCATCCCCGCCTTCAATGCTTCGGCCACTATCGAGGCAACCCTCCGGGCCCTGCAAGGCCAGACCCTGCCTCGGGATTCATTCGAAGTGATCGTGGTGGATGACGGCTCAACCGACTCGACCACGGCGATCGCTGGACGGTTCGCGGACCGTGTCGTGAGCCAGGAAAGGGCCGGGCCCGCTGCGGCGCGGAACCATGGAGCGCGACTCGCCCGCGGTGACATTCTGGTGTTTACCGACAGCGATTGCGAGGCCGATCCGGAATGGCTTGCCAGGCTCACGACGCCCATGAGCGACCCGGAGGTCGTCGCCGTGAAGGGTGCCTACCGGACGCGTCAGAGACGCGTGGCCGCCCGATTCGCGCAGGTGGAATTCGAGGAGCGCTACCGCCGGCTCCGAGGCTATCACCGCATTGACTTCGTAGACTCCTATTCTGCGGCCATCCGCGCGGAGTCATTCCGGTCGGTCGGCGGTTTCGACCTTCGGTTCCCCAAAGCGAACAACGAAGATGTCGACCTCTCGTACAAACTTGCCGCGCGGGGAGCGGGGATGGTGTTCGCACCCGACGCCATCGTCTACCATCGGCACCCGAACTCGGTCCGCAGATACCTGCGCACCAAGTTCTTGCGGGCATACTGGCGGGCGATGGTCTACCGGCGCCATCCGGCCAAGCTGCTCGCGGACAGCTACACACCGCAATTGTTGAAGATACAGGCTGCCCTGGCCCCGCTGACGTGCCTTCTCGGCGCCGGCGCGGCCGCGGGCATGATCCCCTGGCTGATCCCGGCGGCGGCAGGCGCCGTGTTTGCTATCACAACCTTGCCTCTCATGGCGGTCACCGCGCACTCGGACCGGCCTCTCGTTCCACTTGTGCTTCCCCTGGCTATCGGCCGGGCGCTGGCTCTCGGCGCAGGGGGAGCCGCCGGGGCCCTGGCCCACCGGGAGAGAGATCGACTAATCCCGGCGCTTCTGGTCGCGGCGGACAGCCTCGCCGTGCTGGCGGCCTTCGTGCTTGCATTCCTCGCCAGGACCCGGCTCATGGCCGACGCGCTCACCCCGTTCGCCCATGGAATCGACGTCTATCTGCGCCCACTGCCGGTCGTGCTCTGCCTCTGGCTGGCAGCGTTTGCCTACTTGAATCTCTATGCTGTCCGCGTTCACACGACGCCGTTCGTGGAGTTTATCCGCGTGGCCAGGGGGTCCGTGTTCTCTCTGCTCGTGATCATGTCCCTGTCTTTCCTCGCGAAGTTCGACTACAGCCGAGTCCTCGTGCTCCTGTACTTCATTCTGGTCGTTCCGCTCACGGTGTCCCTGCGGTCCGCCGTTCGATTGCTGCAGCATCGCCTGCTGCTGCACGGCTACCGCACCTCCCGGTGCCTGATAGTCGGCACAGGCGAGACAGCACGCGATCTCGTTGACCGGATGCTCCGGTACCCGTCGCTCGGATACACCCCGGTCGGCATCGTGAGTGAGCTTCCGCCGGACACGGTCCCGCACGAGGAAGTGCCATGGGTCGGCAGGCCGGAGAACATCTCCGGTCTCGCGCTGACCCTCGGCGTCGATGAGGTCTTCATCTCGGATCCTTCCCTCGCGCCCGTGGAAACCATGGCCTTGGCGCTGGCCTGCGATGCCGCGGGCACGTCCTGCAAGGTGGTGTCGCGTCCGACCCCGCTGGACGCGACGAGCAGTGAGGTCACCTCGCTCACGAATCTCTCGATCCTCGATCTCAGCAGACCCCGGTTCGGACCGGTGCAGGAGGCCATTAAGACCACGTTCGATGGACTCGTGGCCTCCATTGTGCTCCTGGCCTTCGCACCTCTGGCGATTCTGTACGGTGTCTCGCTGGCAATCCGGAGCATTCGTCCCCTACTGATCACTGAGGAACGTGTCGGCAAGGGCGGACACCACTTCACGACCACAAGACTTACCATACCGGCATCGGCATGTTTCATTGATCGGTGTGTTCGCCGTATCGGCCTGGACCGGGTGCCAAGGCTTATGGCCGTGCTGCGGGGGGACATGAGCCTCGTCGGCCCACGCGGGGAGTCGCCGGACAAGATAGCCGCAGCTCCGCACTGGGAGCGTGTGCTTCTGGAGGTTCGGCCTGGGCTCACGGGCCTGTGGCTGGTGGGGAGAACAGGTGATGTGGGCGGAGGGTCAGATGTGGAGCATGATTTCTTCTACCTCAGGAATCGATCGTTGCTGCTGGATGTGGTTATCATCCTGAGAAGCATACCGGCACTTTGGAAGACGAGGACTACTGCGTGAGCACAACATCATACAGAAGCGGCACTCTCCATCACGCTTTGGCACAGCTTGGTAGAACAAGCCCCCGGCGCAACGCGCTCCTCTGGGACGATTCGGTGTTCACATGGGAGGACCTGCTTCTGGAGAGCCTCGCCATGGCCGAGGCGTTACTGGATGCCGGCGTGACGCCCGGCGACACCATTGCGGCGTGGGGCACGTCGGCGCCGTTTCATGTCGTGAGCCTGTGCGCTTCGGGCATGGTGGAGGCGGTGCAGGTGCCGTTGAATCCACGCTGGCCCCAGTCCTGGCTCCGGGAAGCGGCTTTGGGGACCTCCGTGCTCATCTCCGACGGCAGGCTACCGGTGACGCGATGGCTGCGGCGCCCCAAGGTGCTGTCTTGGAGCTCGCGAGAGCGAGCCCATCCCCGGGTATCGGAGTCGCGAGTCTTCCCTGGTGAAGAGAACAACCCCGTGACGGTGGATTTCACGAGAGGCAGAGACGGTGCTTCTCCGCGCGGAGCACTGCTTACCCATGGCATGGTGCTTGGCAATGCGGCTGCCACCGCCCGGGTTCTTGACATCGGGTCGGATGACGTCGTCGCGTACCTCTTTCCGTCGTGGCAGCATCCCCATGAGTTGGTCGGCAAGGGCCTCGCCGCCGGCTGTACCTCCATCGGTGTCGACTTCCCCTATCCGCGCACGATCCTCTCGCTAATCGGTCGCCACTCCCCCACCTGGATCATCGGTTCCCCTCGCGTCATGGAGGGGCTGCTTCCCTTCGGAGACCGGTTGACGGAAGCGCTGCAGGGAGTGCGCGGGATTGTCCTGGTGGGAGATTACGCCAGACCGCGGCTTATCTCCCGCCTCGCGGCTGCAAAGCTGAGATTGTTCAATGCCTGGGGATCCGCGGAGACTGCCGGCATCGCACTCCTCGGCGAGATGACGACCGACACGGTCGACGGGTGTGGCGTCCCCTGCCCGGGCTATGAGGCATCGGTCCGCTCCTCCGGTGGCGCCAAGGAAGGCCAGCTTCTCATCAGGGGGCCGGCGGTGAGCCTTTCGTACCTCGACCGCCGGTCAGTGCTGGGCGCCGAAGGATGGTTCGACACGGGCGATCTGGTGCGGCTCATGCCCGACGGCACGCTACGGCTGGCGGGCCGCCCCGGCGAAGCAGTGCTTGGGGAGGGACGCCGCATCTCGCTGGCAAGGTTGGAGACCACCATTGCCCGAATGCCGGGCGTAGCCGATGTCGCGGCCCTCCAAATTCCCCCGGGGAGCGATTCTGTGGCCGTGTACATTGAACCGGAAGGCACGACGATCTCTATTTCGCAGATCATCCGCAAGCTGCGGCAGTTCTTTGGGCCCGTCGTGCCGGAGATCTGTGTTGTCAGTTCGTTGCCCCGATCCGCTGACGGCAGGATCGACAAAGCCCGGCTCGTGGCCGGGGAGATTCCCCCGATGAGCCTCGAGGCCGTGGACAAGGCCATGCTGGAACTCCTCAATCGCCGGGCTCTCCTCTCCGCCGAGGCTCCGCGGGGCGATGAGAGTCCTCTGTCGGCTGATGAGACGGTGCTCCAGCGTATGGTCGGCAGCAACGCGGGCCCGCTGTTTGATGATTCCGTCCGCGAGATCTTCCGATGTATCCTCGATCACAGCAGGCGGACATGACCCGCCTCTGCCCTGTTCTCACCGCCCTGAAGGCATCGGTCGGCATACCCGATGACGAGCCGCTCATCATTGCAGGCCCGTGCGCGGTTGAGAGTGAGTCGATGTTCGATGAAACCGTGCAGATGCTGGTCGAGCACGGAATACGCTTCGTGAGGGCGGGAATCTTCAAACCGCGTACGTCCCCTTTCACGTTTCAGGGCATGGGCGAGGATGCCCTGGAGGTCATCGGGAGGGTCGCTGCCAAGTACGCGGTGGCGCTGGTGAGCGAGGTCATGGAGTCCGAGCAGATCCCGATCCTGTCCACCGTTGCCTCCGTACTCCAGGTGGGAACCCGCAACATGGACAACTACGCCCTGCTGAAGCGCCTCGGATGCCAGCCGCTACCGGTGCTCTTGAAGCGCGGCTTCATGGCTGACAGCAAAGAGTTCTTCCTCGCCGCGGAGTACGTGAGGCGGGAGGGAAACGAGCGAGTGGTGCTGTGCGAACGGGGAATCCGCACATTCGAGAGCGCGACCAGAAACACCCTGGATCTCAATGTCGTTCCAATCGCCAGGTTGGCGACGGACCTCCCCATCATCGTCGACCCGTCCCACGGCACGGGCCGGTCGGACATTGTGATTCCCATGGCCCGGGCCGCAATTGCCGCCGGAGCGGACGGGCTCATGGTGGAAGTCCACCCGAATCCACCGAAAGCTCTTTCCGACGGCCTGCAGTCACTTGATTTCGAGCGTTTCGCCGCCATGCTCCAGGAGGTGCGTGCGATTTACGCATTTGTGGGAGAAGGCGGCCGATGATCCGGCCGGCCGACCCAGAATCCCGGGCGGGACGGGCTCTAGAATCGGAATTGCTCCGGCCCGGGAGGGCACGGCAGCCTGCGTCCACCGCTCAGAGACGCATCGGGAGTGTGAGTGATGAGTGAGAGAGTCCTTGTCGTCGACGATGATCCCGTGATGCGGGAACTGCTCCGCGCGGTTTTCGCCCAGGCCGGGATGACCGT
This sequence comes from Candidatus Eiseniibacteriota bacterium, assembly GCA_025453925.1. GTDB lineage: Bacteria > JAFGKV01 > JAFGKV01 > JAFGKV01 > JAFGKV01 > JAFGKV01. Next base: position 6,581 of record JALOPK010000099.1, read on the forward strand.
TCTGGAGGCGGAGGATGGTCAGGAAGGTCTTGAGGAGATCCGCGGGGAGCGGCCTGACCTTGTTCTGAGCGACGTGATGATGCCGATAATGGATGGATTCGAACTCGTGCGCCGGGTACGTTCCGACCCGCTTCTTGCGAGTACGCCCCTGATCATCCTCAGCGCCAAAGGCGAGGAAGAGGACCGAATCAAGGGCCTTGAACTCGGCGCCAACGACTATATGACCAAGCCTTTCAGCGGCAAGGAGCTCGTTGCCCGTGTCCGCGGCACTATCCGCTATCGGGACATGGTGCGCCTACAGCGAGCACCTCTCTCGGATGGGCCCTTTGCTGCGAAGGGCTTGGAGCACCTGGCGCAACTCACTTTTCAGACCTTCGTCCCCGGCACGGGCAACCGTTCCGCCTACGAGGCGTGCCTGGCGGCGGCGGAGAACCCGGGGAAACGCTTCAATCCGCTGTTCCTTTACGGTGGCCCGGGGATGGGCAAGACCCACATGATGTGCGCCCTGGCAAACGAGGTCTTCCGCCGAAACAACGCCGTCAAGCTGCTGTACCTCACGTCGGAGGTGTTCAGCAGCCAGATCATCGATGCCTATCGGGACCGACAGGTAACGCAACTGCGGGATCAATACCTTCAGGCCGACGTGATGCTGGTCGACGATATCCAGTTCCTGGCTATCTCGCCTAGTATGCAGACCGTCGCTGCGGACCTTCTCGCCGTTATGTACGACAAGGGGAAACAGATCGTCATTTCGAGTGATCGCCGCCCCGAGGAACTGCAGGCCCTGACCACCGAGATCAGCACGGCGTTTGCCCTTGGCCTGGTAGTACGGATCGACCAGCCCGATGCGACGCTGCGCACCAGCATCCTCCGTGCAACGGCCCAGCGCAACAACTGGGCGGTCGATGTGGCCATGTTGGACTACCTTGCGGCGAACCTGGAGTCGGATCTGCGGACACTGGGCGGCCTGGCCAAGCGTCTTGTGGCGCTGAAGACTCTGTCTGGGACGGCGATATCCAGGGAGATCGTTGATGATCTGATCGCCGAGGTCACGGGACCGCCTGGAACAGACATGCCGCCCGAGTCCCCGGCCGGGAAGGCATCACCCGTGCCGGCGGCATCTTCCCCCGACGCGGCGGCACCACCGGCACCCGGGGCCGGCGAACCGCCCGCCCACCCGGCACTTGCCTTCCAGGATCCCCTGGCCGCTGAATTCACCCCGCTCGCCTCCCTCACCCGAGTTCTGGGTGGCTTCCGCGACGCCGCCATGGCTCTGGCCTGCCTCAAGGCACGCCCGGTGATCGTTCTCGGCACGTCTCCCACCCTCGCCCTCGACACGGTAGACATGCTTGCTGAGTCCCGCAAACGATCGGTGACGCTTCCTGAGGGTGATGAGTGGGCCTACGTGGTGCATGTTCAACGGGAGGCTCCCTCCTGGGTGCTGGTCGCTCTCCCGGGCTGGCGGGAAGGCACCGAGGTTACCCGGATGCTGCCGGCCGACCGAAATCCAGCATTTCTCATCGTTCTGGACAGCATGAGCCCCAAGGTGATGGAGGCCCGCCAGCTCATCGATGGCCTCCCCGCCACGTGCGGGATGGCCGTGGTGGTGCTGGTGCCCACCCTGACCGATGACTCCTCCGAGCGAACGGTTGAGACCCTGTCCCGAAGCATGCGCAGGCTCTTCAAGGTTAAGGCGTGCGCGCCATTGATCGTCAGCCCGCGGCTGACCACGGCCGCGACCAGGAACTGGCTGCACATGGCCAGCGAGCCGCCCCCGACGTGAACGCGTCATTCATGCACCCCGCCTCCTCTGCGGGGGCAGAGGCGCGGCTGGTCGGCGAGAATGCGTTTTTCGTCCCGTTCTCGGAAGCGGGACGCACTCGCCTCTTGGGGGCGGTGACATTGACCGCACACCGCGCCGGCGACGTCCTGTTCGAGGAGGATGATGCCCCGGATGCGGTCTATCTCGCGATCTCAGGGTCTGTGGCACTCGCCAAACGTACCCGAGAAGGGCACGTGGAGACTCTGGCTCGGGTTCAGCCCGGCGAATACTTTGGGGAGATGGGAGTGATCGACAATCTCGGCCGGAGTGCGACCGCCAGCGCCGAGACCGATGCCGTCGTCGCGCGGGTACCGGGGCCGCTGCTTATGGACGTACTCCGGAGCGAGCCGAGCACGGCCAGTCTCCATTTCGTCCATCGCGTCTCGGAGTATCTCCGAACGACCAACGCCCGGTTCATCGCGCAGGTGCTCCAGAAGGAGCGGATGCAGGTCGTCGGGGAAATGGCCAGTTCCATCATCCACGACTTCAAGAATCCGATGACCAGCATACAGCTCGGCGCCGAGATGATCGATCAGAACACCGATGATCCGGCGACGCGGCGCTACTGCGAACTCATCATCGGGCAGCTTCGTCGAATGCTGGCCATGGCGGAGGAATTGCTGGCCTACTCCCGTGGCTCGTCCGAGCTGCAGCGGGAACGCGTCACGGTTCGGCAGTTTCTTCGAGAGTTCGAAGTCTACAACGAGGATTTCCTGCGGCAGAGTAAGGTCGGGCTCACGTTGGAGCCCGTCGATACGGTGATCGAGATCGATCGTACTCGGTTCATGCGCGTGTTCCAGAATCTGCTCAGCAACGCGGTTGAAGCGTGCGGTGACCGCGGCGGACACGTCACGATCCGCGCGGCCGTGGAGGATTCGGCCCGGTTGCGCTTTGATGTGGCCGATACCGGTCCGGGCATACCTGAGGCTATTCGTAGTAGGGTGTTCGATCCCTTCGTGACCCATGGCAAACGCAGGGGGACCGGGCTAGGCATGGCGATTGCCCGTACTATCGTCGAGGCCCACGCCGGCTCAATTGTCTTCGAGACCGAGAGCGGCAAGGGTACCACCTTCACGATACGCATTCCACTCGGCAGCTAGTGTATTGTCCGAGAACTTGCTTGACAATTGCGCGTGAGTGCTGACCATGTGAGCATGTTTCCACCCGCCACACCGCTCTTGATCGACGACAGTCAACGGAAGAGGCTCAGCTTCCTCGCCTCGTCCGGGAAGACGCCGCAGGCCATCGCGAGGCGCGCGCGCATTGTTCTTCTTGCTGCCGAAGGCACGTCGAACACTGCAATCGCTCGCGTGTTGGGAATCAGCCGCCCCACGGTCCTGCTGTGGAGGGCACGGTTCACCCGGTTCGGCGTACGGGGACTGATG
>JALOPK010000444.1 GCA_025453925.1 Candidatus Eiseniibacteriota bacterium
GACCTATGGGGGCCAGTTTGTGAGCTACGCCCCAGGCGGGACGGGCGTGTCCGGGTCGGCCACTGCGGGTACGGGCGAGACGTACGGGGGCTACTTCACCTGTTCGTCGTCCTCCGGCACCGGTGTCCGCGGCGTCGCCTCCAACACCACGGGTGCCACCTGCGGGGGCTACTTCGAGAGTGCCTCTCCCGTCGGAATTGGTGTGCGGGGGGTCATTTCATCTACCGTGGGCGTCAATTGGGGGGTGTATGGCGAGAGCTTCTCCACGCAAGGCCGGGCGGTCTTCGGGTTGGCGAGTGCGACTGCCGGTGAGACCTATGGGGGCTATGGCGAGAACCATTCTCCAGACGGCGTGGGAGTGTATGGCTACAACACCTCCACATCAGGTCAAACTGAGGCCCTGTTCGGTGTGGTTGAATCGACTGAAGGACGAGGAGTGGTTGGCTGGGCGCAAGCGACGATCGGCGCCACCCGCGGGGTGTATGGGAGGTGCGACTCGCCATCGGGATACGGCGTCTACTATCAGGGAGGGATCAATGGCACTGGGCTCATCCGCACCGTCGTAAGGACGTCGCAAGGGCCAACTGGCTTGGACGTTGTCACGGCCGCGGGGAGCTGGGTGGAGGACTTCGGCGAAGGACGGCTCGAAAGTGGTCGAGCCCACATTGAGCTGGACCCGGTATTCCTGGAGACGGTGACCATCGATACGGCCAATCTCATGAAAGTCTTTGTGCAGCTGGAGGATGAGGAGAGCCCGTGCCTTCGGATCAGGCGAGGTTTCACGGGCTTTGACGTGGAGAGCGGGACGAGTGACTCTGCGTTCTGGTATCGCGTCGTGGCCAAGCGGAAGGGCTTTGAGGCGAAGCGCCTGGACGTGTGTGAGGCGGCGAGGACCGACTCCTATCTCTACCCTGAGCTCCGTGAGCAGGAGCGAGGGGAAGTCGGCAGTCGGCACTAGATAGTCGGCAGTCCGGGCCGGAAGGCCGAAGTTCGAGACGATGCTGCGGGTTTCCGCGCAGCGGGAACCGCGCACTATGGGCTGACGACTCCCCGTGGAGCGAGGCCCGGTTGGCAGCCCGAGCAGTCGGCCATGCTCCGCATGGGGATTCCGCATCAATCCGTGCTGCCAACGCTGCCGGCATAGCGGCTCCGCGGGGATCTCATCGCGGCTGGAGCCACTCCCACAGGGGGTATGGATCGGGAGCCTCGCACCCTCTGCCAGGCGGCGGGGGAGAGAAGCTGAGGGAGAGTCCGTCATCGCCGGGGAGGAGGGTCTTCAGGCCCGGCTCATTCGCGACTCAGGCCGCGGATGTCTCCGGCGATGAGTGCAGGGTGCGGCACGATGGGGGGCGAGTGTTTGCTCGGGCTGCCATTTTCTCTTGCCTGGAAGCTCTCACCAAGGAGGCTGCTATGAGGACTACCCTTTGTGCCGCGCTGCTTCTCGCAGCGACGTGTTTCGCCTACACGTGGGCTCCCTACGGTCCCGGCGAGGTCAGCGTCAATGGGTGGCTGTTCCACCAAGACCCGCCACTTTACTCCGTGCTGTGTACCGCGTCAGGCATCCAGCTCGACCAGGGCGCCGGCTGGGTCCCCTACTCATACGGGGGCCTGCCGTGCGAAGACGCCTGCGCGCTGGATCCGCAGCGGTTCCTCGTGGCCATGGGCGACAGCACCTACTCGGACGGGATTTACACCTTCGATCTCACGACTCACCAGTTCCAGATCGCCGAGTGGTGCATCCACCCGCGGTTTCTCGAACATTGCCCGGAACTCGGAGCGTACTACGCGGGAGACGACACAGGACTCAAGTTCTCCCTCAACGGCCTGGACTGGGCCTCCGTCGCTGCGCTGGCAGGTCAGCGGTGCTTCGCCATTGCTCAGCGCGGAAACCACTTGGTAGTGGCCGCAGACACCACGGTGTACTGCTCGGATGATGGCGGTGCCTCATGGAATCCGGCATACCCCGCCGTGCTCCGGCTGCGTGATCTGGCATTCAGGCAGGATGGCAGGCTGTTCGGTGTTTCATCGAGCAAGTGGGAAGGTTCCGGATTGTGGTCATCCGGGAACTTCGGGATCTCATGGGAGCATGACTTCTGGTCGCTCATGATGAGTTCGGTCGCCATCGATCTCGACAGTTCAGTGCTCTGCGGCTGGTTCAACCCTGGCTCGGGCGGCGTCCAGGATTGCGGCGTTGCGATGTGGAACCCGGACAGCCACGAGCTGATCCAGTTGAACCAGGGGCTCGCAGATTCACTGGTGAATGCATTGGGCAGCAATCCACTCGCGAGCCATCCCTCTGTGCTCTGTGGGACTCCCTCCGGGGCTCACGTCCTCTCGGGACACCTGAGCCAGCCCCACCTCGTCATGTTCCAGGTGATCCCGACTGCGGCGCGGCTCGCGTGGTCTCCGGCAGGCGGTCCCGCCTTCTTTGACATCTATCGGGACACACTTCCCTATCCGGAGGGCACGGGAACCCCCTGGGCTACTGTCGCCGGAACGGTCCTCACCTATGACGTCACCGAGGGCATCGGGGACGCGGCGACAGACCACTACTACGTTGTCCGTGGCCGAGACGACATGCAGACGTCCGCGCGGTCGCGGCCCGTCGGGGATGCGGACTTCGCCATGGACATACCGCACCGGTAGACACGAATCCTCCTGAGACGTGAGAGGTCGAAGGGCTTGCGGGCACTATTCTAAAGTGAGGATAGTGCCCGCAGACAAACCCCATGAGCCCGCACACGGCATTCGGGGTCATTCTCTCCGCGCGCCCGCCCCCGCCCCGCCTCTTCCCTGACCGGATGTTCGCCTGGGAGTCAGCGCGCGCCATGCCCGTGCTGACTGTCCCGGAACGCCGGTTGCTCAAGACGATGAGAGACAGCAATGACAGAATGACACAGAGGTTCATCATCACGAGGTTCGTCAATGCACGGGACACGCGTTGTTCATTTACTCATCATACTGCTCGCGGGCACCGGCGGGGCGCAGCAACAGGTCTACTGGGCGG
>JALOPK010000100.1 GCA_025453925.1 Candidatus Eiseniibacteriota bacterium
ATCGATCTCCACCTGACCCGCCATGGCCATGCTTTCCCTGACGACCTCACGGTTCCCGCCCGCTTCCAGGCCGGCCAGAAGCACCTTGGCGACCGGCACCCTCCCAATACGGCATCGGGTCTGAGCCATATCGCGCTGGCCGTCTCTGATCAGGGTAAGAATCTCCCACGAAGCCCGGTCGGTGCCCTTCCTCGCCCGCCGGACTACCATACACCGCTCGATGAAGACTCCCAGCGCCACGAGAGAACCCAAGGCGATAGGCACCATGAAGAAACCGCCCTTGATCACCAACGTCAGCAGATTCACACGAATCCCTCCTGGCTATTCGGCCGTCTCAGACTCCAGCCGATCCCAACCGAAAGCACCGGTCCGGGGCGAGACCAGAGGCGCCACCCCCAGGATTGCCCCGCCTGAAGCCACGCTTCCCATCCCGCCCTGAGGGGCAGTGTGGCCTCGATTGATAGACCCGACGACGCGGGGATCGCGTCGTTCCATCCGCGCATTCCGCTGTCCCCTTCCAGAGCAAGACGAATCCGAGGGCGCTCACCGCCCGCCGCGCGGACCCACCACGTGGCTTCGGGGGCGAGCGGCCACCGGGAAGAGTTGGGCGCGGGACTGACAGATGATCGTGCGACCTTCAACCCATCCATGCCCAGGCCGGCCTCAGCACGCAGCAAGCCGTCCCTCCAGACAACGGATAAGTGCGCCCGGGGGCCTTCTCCGGAGAGCGACTCGACCACCCAAGTCGAATCATCGTCGCGCCACGCAGGGGCACTCCCCACCTCGCGAACTTCCACGGATCCCCCGATACTCAGCCGGGGTGTGACCCGAATCTGCGCGGTAGCAGCTGCGCGCCACGGAACGAACTCGGCTCGAGCCGAGGCCTCTCCCGCTGCGGGGAACTGCTCCCGCAACAATGCGGCCGTGATGAGACGAAGCCGTCGCTCGGCTACCACGCCGATGGCCGCCCGGCCGAGCTCCCAAGGTCCGCCGGAGGCGGATCCCTCCAGCGCCCAGCGAGTCTCGTTGCCGTCATCCACCATGGCGGGACCTGCACGAACGCCCATCCGAGCGGGAGCGTACCACCATGCGATGCTCGCGCCCAACACGCGGTCCCCGGCGCAGACCTGAAATGGCAATTCCACTCTGGGCGCAATGCCCTGCACGCAGACGTCGCCATGGATGCCCTCACCGTCCGGCCCGCTTCCCGTGAGCCGGGCACGAATCGCGGCAGCGGCCGACAACGGCGCCGCCACGGTGATTCCCCCGTGCACCCATCCCGGAGCAACCCCGACGCCATTCAGCCGGTCCGCCCAGTGCTTAACTCGGATGGCCGCGCTTCCCCATCGCCCTGACGCGACGGCCAGCGCGCGTACTCCACGGCGGTCAAGGTCGCCTGCGTCGAACCACCAGGCTTCGGCGGCGAGGCCTCCGGCGGTTTCCCCGATCCCCGCCAGAACCCTGCCGCACCCATATGGCCCGACACCCCCCATTGCACCGAAACCCGCCGGCGGCGGCCGACGAATCAGCCCCGCAGGGGCGTCACCGAGTATCTGTGCCAGCCGGGGCGCGGGGACGGCCCGAGGCCGCATTCCCGGAGGGATCGCGGGTTCAGGCCAGAAGTCCCGTCTGGGCAAGTCGACATGGGCCGACCCGGCCACCACGAGATGCGGAAGCTCCAGGTCGGCGGCAGCCATCAGCGCGACCACCGCGAAGAAAACGCCGGTCACCGGGCGGCTCCCGTTCCGGCGCCCGCCAGCGTGCGGGCAACGGCGCCGGCCGGGGCGGCCAGGGAGTCCTCCGGAAACAGATAGGCCAACTTGAGGAACAAGCGCCGCGCCTCAGCCGAATCGCCGCGCGCCGCCTCGGCCTCCGCCGCGACCCAGTAGGCTCGCGGCGACCCGCCCGACGTCTGGGCGAGAAGCTGCGGGAGCCAGGCCAGCGCGCTCTCCGGCCGGCCTGCCGCGAGGTGAACTTCCGCCCCGGCCAGAAGGGCCTTGTCACGCCATTCGCCCGTACCCGTCCTCGCCACGTGGGCCCATACTGCCAGTGCGGAGTCTGGCTCCTCTCGCAACGTCCTCCCCAGCTCAAACCGCGCCGCGTCACGCAGGTCGCTGGAAGGATATGACTCAAGGAGTGTACGGAGGAGATGCCGCGCGCCCGCCGGGTCGGCCTCTCGGGCCAAGCGGGCCGCCTGGTAGAGGCCCTCGGCGGCCTCGGGTGCATCAGGCCAGCGGCGGGCCAGTTCCTCGAACGCCCTGCGGGCCTCCTGCGGTCTGCTGCGGAGGCACCACGCGGCCCGGAGGTCGGAACCCGGCTGGTTCAACTCACGGTAGAGAGGAAGCGCCTCGTCCACCCGGTCCGCCCCGTAGAGCAGGTCCGCCTTGGCCAAGGTCAGGATGCCGCGCTTTCCCCCGTCCTGGACCCAGCCGAGTAGACTGTCGCACAGGGCCAGAGCCTGCGGGGCGCCGGAGGACTGCATTTCCGCCCAGAGCGCGCCCTGCACCGCGTGCGCCCAGAGATCCGAGTCGGGATAGCCGCTGATCACCGACAGATAGGTGCGCCGGGCAGGCGGATACTCGCCACGATTGTACTGGCAGTCTCCCACCCGGTACAGCGCATTGTCGCGCGTTTCCCGATCACGCTGCAGGTCGATGATACTGCGATACTGCGCCTCCGCATCGTCGAATCTCCCCGCCCGGAAGAGGGCCTCCCCCTTCTCGAACAATGCGTCATCGGCCATCGGCCCGGTCGACGAGCCCCGGAACAGCCGCTCCAGCACCGCGACCGCTTCGTCGGTCTCCCCTGCCAGCGACAAGGCGCGACCGAGGCCCAGGAGCGCTTCATCACCGATCTCCCGGCGGGTGATCATTTGGGTTGCCTGCCGATAGGACGCCGCCGCTTCGTCGTAGTTGCCCAGCATCATCAGCACGTCCGCCGCACGCACCACCGCCCTGGCGGCGGTCTCGGCACCCGGATCGTGAGCGGCGGCACGCCGGAACTCCTCCAGGGCCTCCTCACGTCGTTCCAGCGAGAGCCACGCCCACGCTCTCCCGAATGATGCCTCCGCCCGCTCACTCATTGCAAGAGGGCCGGCCAGCGCCGCAGTGTACGCCGACTCGGCTTCCGTCCAACGCCCCTGACGGGCCAGAGCCTCGGCCTTCCAGAATGAGGTTCGAGCGGCGATGCTGTCGCCGGAGTCCTCCAGGAGCGACTCAGCCAGTCGTTCGACCTTGGCCCACGACTCGGCCCGGTAGGCAGCGATCAATGCCCGAAACGCCAGGTCGCGCTCCAGCGGTTTCCCTGCATGATCGCGGGCGTCCAGCAGCAGCCGGGTCGCATCGTCCCACCTCCCCTGCCGTGAAGCCACGTCGGCATAGAGACAGTATCCTTCCAGGCTGTCGTCACCCGTGACGAGGTGCCTGAACCCACGGTCCAGCGTGCGGGTGGCCGCGTCAAGGTCGCCCGACTCCCGCTGAAGGGCCGCCCTCAGAAGCACCGCGCGTGACAAGAGAACCCGATCGCTTATGCCGGCCGTTTCGACCGCCAACAAGGAATCCCCCGCCAAAGGCCGCCCCGTGGCGCCTAGAGCTGAGGCCAGCGTCACCGCCGCCTCGGAACGGTCGAAACCCTCCAGGTACCGCATGGCGGGGGTCAAGACGCGGACTGCCTCAACGGGCTGGCCTTCCTCCAGGAGCATCCATGCAAGGAGGGTAGGCGACTCCCCGGAATGTACCGACAACAGGGTGATGGCGTCCCGGTGCTTGCCCTGTTCCCACAGGCTTCTGGCCTTCACCTCCCTGAGGAGCCGCGAGTCTCCTCGACCCGGCCACCGGTTCGCCATGGTCTGGAGGGTGCGCTCGGCAGCGGCGGCCATCCCTCCTTCAAGCTGCAGCCTCGCCAGGGACAGAAGATCCTCAGGCTGTGCGTCGGAGCCTCCGGCAAGACCGGTCAGCAACTCCCTCGCCTGGTCCTCTCGGCCGATGCGCTGGAGCGCTTCCGCATGCCGGCGCACCGCCCATCCGCGGAGTTCGCCCGAAGGGAGGACTCCCGCCGCCCGGCTGAGCAGCTCCGAGGAACGCGAGAACTCGCCGCGGCGAAACGCGGCTTCTCCCGCCCAGTAGAATGCCTCCCCCGCTCCCTGCCCCTTTCCCGCTCCTACCTTCAGGTACAGGCTCTCCGCTTCGGCATAGCTGCCCAGCTCGAACAGGGTCGCGGCAAGCCTGAATCGAGCCTGATCCGACCAGTGCGACACAGGGTTGGCCGCCACGAAGGTCTCGAGGCTGCGTCGCGCGCGAGTCCAGTCTCCAAGGAGCACCCAGCAGTCAGCGGCGAGAAACGAGGCTTCTTCGGCGTCGGGATGGTCAGGGTGACCCAGCGCGAACTGCTCCAGTTCCTCGGCGGCAAGCCGGTACTCACCCTGCGCATACAAATGCCGCGCGAAGTCGAGATCCAGGCCCGCGCCCGCATCCGGCTGCGCAACACTGCCAACCGGCCACAGCATCAGCGTGAAGTACACCGGCAGGAGAATCCGCATCGGCCCGAACCGCCCTGCGAAGCGCACCGAAGTCATTCGCTGGTGACGAAGAACAGGGCCAGAAGCGTGCCCACTACCCCCGCCACCGCAAGGGGGGCCACGAGTCCCGGCGTGGTCGGCACCGCGGTGGAGGGAGAGAATACGGGATCGGACAGGCGGCCCAGGTCCGCACCGCGGGTCCACTCCCGGGCGCTGCCGTTGGTCCGCACGCTCGCTACGACCGCGCCGGATGGGCTCAGCACTCTGGCAGCGAGGACGCAGGAGCCGTCCCTGAGGACCCAGGGAGTCATGGCGATGCCTTTGCGGTCGACCTGCCGGTGCCGCACTCCCAGCTCCGCGATCCGAACATTGATGACATGAGTCGTTGAGTCGCCCCCTGTCTCCCGGAGCGGAAACCCTTGCTCAAGAAGCGCCCGCTCCAACTGGGAGCGGACGAGCCACGCGCCATCCCCGCCACCCGTCAGATCCACCCGGAAGCCGAGGCCCTCCAGCGGCCGGCACGCCGCCACGACACTGTCGATGCAGGAACCAGCCGCCCTCGCCACCAGATCAAGATCCGTCGCAAGGGGGACGACACGAGTCGTCCCGGACGCGCAGGCCAGAACCACCAGCCCCGCCAGGATCAGGCCGCGCTTCACGGCTCCTGCTCCAGCTCGTAGCAATCGGTCATCCGGAACCGGCCATCGCTTTGTTTCTGGACCACGAACTCCAACCAGCCGTAGCCGACCCCCTCTTCGAGAAGCTCGGTGGCCGTCTCCCAGACCAGGAGGTCGAACTCCCGATAGAGTCGCCACGTCTCAGGATCGTCGGCGATCCTCGCGGCGTAATCGCCGACAAGCGTCAACTCTATGTGATCCATCGTGTCGAACATGTGCCGATGGAATCGCTCTTCCTCTACCTTCCCCCACGAAGGAGCAGGCCAGACATCGTTCACGTCCCGGGGCACCAGGTGGTACTCGAACGTGTCCACGAAACATGCCAGGTAGCGATCGATGTCCATGTTGCGGTAGGCGTCCGCCAGTTGCACGACAACGCCGCTGGGCGTCTTCAGCAGATCCTCGGGATCGCCAGGCTCCTTGTCGGGATCGAAGATGCATCCCGGGAGGCTCAACACCGCCGCGACCGCGAGCATCGCCACACGGCTCCCACGCATCATGGTTCCTCCTTCCCTTGCGGTTCAGTGATCTCGGTCTGCGGATCGTCGGTCCCCGCCTGCCGCCGGGCATAGGCGTTCCTGATGAGCGAATCGAGGTAGGCCCGGGGATTCCTGCACGCCGCCAGTCCGAGACGCAGGCTCTTCTTGCCCGCAAGCTGCAAGCCGTACTCGAGATCCGAGAAATGGTGCAAACAGAAAACACGGGGGTCCTTCCCCTCCCGCCCCGAGCGTTCCACGATCCAGCGACGGGCAGCCGGCGTGAGGTCGAGTCTGATCCCGGTCCGCTCCCGGAACTGCGTCACGAACTGGTGAAGCGCTCCCGAGATCAGCATCCGCCGCAGTTCGCCTTCGGGATCGGCGATGGTATCACTGGTGATCACCACCTTGGGCACACCGGAACCCGGGAGGGCGTGCTCCAGGGGGAGTAGACATTGCTCGAGGATGGACTTGAGCCCCCTCGCACCGGTGCCCTCGCTGGCCGCGCGGTGGGCGATCTCTCGAAATGCCTCCGCCTCGAACTCGAGAGCGATCCCGTACGAGGCGAAATCACGGATCTTGCCCTGGGTGAGGGGACTCATGGGGTTCTGAAGGATCTGCCGCAGTCGGTCTTCGTCCAGCGGCCGGAAAATCACCACAATGGGCAGCCTCCCGATGAACTCCGGCTCAAATCCATAGGCAATCAAGTCCTCCGAGCGAACCTGGCTGAGGGTCCAGTACGCGTCTTCGAGCTGCGCCTCCTCGTGTGAACCGAATCCGATTACCTTCTTGCGCAGGCGACGCCGGATGACATCCTCCAGTCCGACAAACGCCCCGCTCATGATGAAGAGGATGTTCCGTGTGCTGATTTTCCTGCGATGGACCCGACCCGTGCGCTGCACCTCGATCATCGCCTCCATCTGACTGGCGAGATCGAAGGGCGCACGCAGCTCGACGTCGGTCTCTTCCATGAGCTTGAGCAAGTTCCGCTGGACGCCTGTTCTGGAGACGTCAGGACCCTGGGTGATCCCGCTGGAAGCGATCTTGTCGATTTCGTCCAAGTAGATGATCCCGTGCTCCGCCAGGTTCACCGAGCCGTTCGCCTGATGGACCAGATCGCGGGCCAGTTGGTCCACGTCGCCGCCCACGTAGCCCGTTTCGCTGAACTTCGTCGCATCTCCCTTCACGAAGGGCACACCCAGTTCATCAGCGATCAGGCGCACGATGTAGGTCTTGCCCACCCCCGTCGGCCCGATAATCAGCATGTTAGCCTTCACCTCTCCCACGAGCCGCTGACGGTCGGGTGAAGCAGACTCCCACGCGACGCGATGGAAGTGGGTGCAGACCTTGGTGGCCATGGCCCGGGTAGCCTCGTCCTGACCGACCACGAACTGTTGCAGCCGGGCCTCCAACTCACCGGGCAACCGGTCAAACTGGATCGTTGCCGAATCCTCGGGCGTTTGGTCGTCGACTTTCACGGCCGAGGTCTTTGGTGCGGGCATCATCACTTTCACTCCAACTTGATCGCCGAGGAAGCCCTGGAGCTTCTCCTGGAGCTTCTCCAGAACCCGTTCAAACCCCTCGGCGCCTTCTTCCTTGGTTGGTCCCTCGCTCATGGGAATCCTTCCCGGCTGAAAACGACCGCGCGGCGCGGCGGCCGCGCGGCAGCACATACACGCTCACGATAGGGTGCCAATCTATCAGCCCGCGGGCCAAATGCCCACGCCTGAGTGGTCCACGTACCTCCCTGGGCCCTCAAGAAACCGGGCGCTTCCGGGCCCCGCCACAGAACCGGAGAACCACCGCTCATCTGCGTGGCGACGCACTCACAAAAGGCGGTCTGCCTCCCTTCACGCCGCCGATTCACCCAGCCTTCCAGTAGACGGTACCACACTGCCTACCCATCGTCCCACCAAGCGGTTCCTGACTCGAGACCGGGCTCGGGGTACCTCCCTGGTGAGAAGAGGAGTCCCCCCGTGGTCCCGCTGTCTTGACCGGGCCGTATGGCAGGGCACGGGACGCCGCCGTTGTCGCCTTCGAGGCATACCTCCCCCGCATCGCCCACCTGCCTCCCCGAGCGACCCACCCCGGCTGCCCGAATCGCACCGAACCCGCGGATGCCCTTGACATCGCAGGCGTCCGTTCGCAACTCCAGGTCCTGCGTCAGCAGTCCGGGACTGATCATGCCGCTTCTCACCGACTGGAGGAGTATGTGCCGCCCACAGGAATGCTCGCCGGCCTCGCGTGTGTCCTCGCCGCCCACTGTTCGCCAGTGCTTCACGCCACCGGAGCGCATCCCGTGGGGGGCCAGGTGATAGTCCCCTACCGGGCGCCCGAGTGGGCCAAGAACGTCGTCTGGTATCAGATCTTCCCCGAGAGATTCCGTAACGGGGATTCGTCCAACGACCCCACGCTCGATGACATCCGCGGCTCCTGGCCTCACGACAACGCTTCGCCGTGGCAGATCCATCCCTGGACATCGGACTGGTATGCCCTGCAGCCCTATGAGCAGAAAAACGGGCGGGACATCTGGTTCAACCTTCAACGGCGCCGGTATGGCGGTGACCTCCAAGGGATCATCGACAGACTCGACTACCTGCGAGACCTCGGTATCGGCGCGATCTACCTGAATCCGGTGTTTCAGGCCCCGTCCCTGCACAAGTATGATGGCGTCAGCTATCATCACATCGATCCAACCTTCGGCCCGGATCCGGCAGGCGACCGCTCACTTATCGCCGGCGAAACTCCGGACGACCCGGCAACCTGGGTATGGACCGCGGCCGATCGCCTTATGCTGGAGTTGATACGCAGAGTGCACGCCAACGGCATGCGAATCATCTTCGATGGCGTGTTCAATCATATGGGCATCACCAGTTTTGCCTTCCAGGACGTGATGAATCACCAGGAGGCCTCCCGGTTCAGGGACTGGTTTGAAATCAGATCCTGGGATAACCCGCTGAAGGGTTCGCGCTTCGACTACCAGGGATGGTTCGGGGTGCGGGAGCTGCCTGAGCTCCGGGAGGATGAGCGGGGCATCGTGACGGGCCCCCGGGAATACATCTTCGCGGCGACCCGCCGCTGGATGGATCCGGATGGCGACGGCGCACCCGCCGACGGCATCGACGGATGGCGTCTGGATGTCGCTTTCTGTGTGCGCCATCAGTTCTGGAAGGACTGGCGCGTGCTGGTCAAGGCCATCAATCCGGATGCCTACCTCACGGCTGAGGTCATCGACAGTCTGAGGGTGCTCAAGCCATACCTGGAGGGTGACGAGTTCGACGCCATCATGAACTACACCCTGGCCGCCGTCTGTGGAGAGTTCTTCATCGAGCAGGAAAACAGAATCACCGCCTCGGAGTTCGATGCGCGCCTCGGAGAACTCCGGGGTGCCTTCCACCCCGAGATGGCCTACGTCATGCAGAACCTCTTCGACAGCCACGACACCAACCGGCTCGCGTCCCACATCGTGAATCGTGGGATGGGTGGCTACCGCAACTGGCCCGAGTACTTCGACCGATCCAAGGCCACCAATCCCGCCTACGATACGCGAAAACCGACCGGGGATGAGCGCAGGATTCAGAGGCTCTGCGTGCTGTTCCAGATGACCTACGTCGGCGCACCGCTCATCTACTATGGCGACGAGGTCGGCATGTGGGGCGCCAATGATCCCTGCTGCCGCAAACCCATGCTGTGGGATGATCTCACGTACGAACGGGAGATCGCTCGACCAGACAGATCCCGGCGAGAGGAGGGAGACGCGGTCTCTCCTGACGCCGATCTCAGGGCCTACTACCGGTCACTCATCTCGATCCGCAATCGACACCCCGCCCTTCGCACCGGGGACTTCGCGACACTGATCAGCGATGACAGCCGATCGATCTACGCCTTCATCCGGCAGGCAGGTGAGGACACCGTCGTCGTCGCCCTGAACAACCGGGATGCTCCGCAGGATCTCGTACTGCCTTTGCCCAACCCGGGGCTCTGGATCGACGAGATGGGTCACCGAACGTTTGTGGCCGAGGAGCGCGGGCTGCGTGCG
>JALOPK010000445.1 GCA_025453925.1 Candidatus Eiseniibacteriota bacterium
GGCCTACGACTTCTGCCTGAACGAGCCTGCTGCCGTCATGTCGCTGACGATCCACAACGCCGGGTCCAGCGCCCATGCTGTCGAGGTCTACACCCACACAGCCCTCGTGCTGCGCAGCTGCCAGACCTACGCCCGGTTCGATTCGGCCAGGGCCCGGAGCACGGCCGATGGCATTGTGGCCTCCTTCGATGAACGCGCGCTCGGCCGTTCCTCTGTCGCGGTGCAAAACGCAGGAGTGCGGCCGGCATCCTGGACTTCAGACGCATCTGCTCTGGCGCTGTCGGATACCGGATGGTCCAACTGGATCGAAGGCGGAGGGGAGCTGGCCGGGGCGCCGTCGCCGGCAGGCGAGAGAAGCCGTGCCGCGGCGGCGTTCCTGTACCGCGTGGCGCTTCCGCCGGGCGATTCGGCCACGATCACGCAGCTGCTCAGCAGCGCCGCACGCGAGGAGATCGACCGAACGATGGAACGGTTGCGGGCGACGTGGCGCGAAGAGGTGGCCCGCTATGACTCGGCCGTGCGGTCGGCGGCGAATCGCGGACTGTTCCGGAGCGGAGACCCGTGGACGGACAAAGCGGTTTCCTACTCGAAGGCCCTGCTGGAATCGAACCAGCACTTCCTCGATGGCGCCATCGTGCCCATGCCGTGCCCGGCAGAATACAATTTCATGTTCACCCACGATATTCTACTGACCGATCTCTCCGCGATCGCCTTCGATCCCCAGCGCGTCAGGCGCGATCTGCTCCACCTTCTGTCTCTCTCCAGGGACAGCGTGCTTTCACACGCGTACTACTGGAAGGATGACGCATTCGTCACCGAGTTCTGCGCCCCGGGGAACTGGAACCATCTCTGGTTCGTCCTCGCTGCCGCCTCGTATCTCCGCCACACGTCTGACACTGCGGCCGTCGCGAAGCTCATGCCGGTCATATCGAAGGGGATCGCCCTGACGCTGACGCGCCGGCGCGGGAACCTCATGATGGGGAACGAGCCCGACTGGTGGGACTTCGGACACGCGGAGGGTACCCGCGCGTATCTTACGATCCTCACGATTCGCGCACTGGAGGAGTATCAGTATCTCGGCTCCGTGCTCGGCCTGAAGGCCTCGACCCTCCGCGGGTATGAGCAGGCGGCCGCGGATCTGCGGACCGGTCTCCGCGACGAACTCTGGGACGACGCGGCATCGTATCTCTATAATACCACCGGCGGCTTGCGCGACCGGCATGTCTATATGGGGCCCCTGCTGGCCGCGGCGTACGGGGCGCTGCCACCGGACCTGGCCCGACGCCTTGTCGGGACGGCCCGGCGAGAGCTGCTCGATCCTGCAATCGGTGTGCGCACGGTGGCGCCGGCGGATTTCCACACCGATTCGGTCAAGAAGTTCTACAACGTCAAGGGGAACGAAGCGGGAGACCCGTATCTCTATGCCAACGGCGGAGTCTGGTACCTCGGGAATGCCTGGTTTGCATGGGCTCTCAGGGCAGTGGGAGAACCCGATTCCGCCTTCGCGTTCTACCGGCGCACGATGACGGTCGACGGAATCACGCAAAGCCCGCGCGGCCAACCCGCGCTCTACGAGTACCGGTTCTCAGACGCCGGGGCCCCCGACCACGGGTGGGTGGACAAGCCAACGATGATGTGGTCGGCCGGATTCTGCATCGGGACCGCGTATCGCATGATCGGCGTTGACGAGAACCCGTGGAACGTCTCGGTCGGCGGCGGACTTCCCCGCGCGCTCAACGCCGTCGAGGCCGACTATGCCTGCGGGGTTACAAAGAGAATCGGGGTGTCCGGGCATGGCCCGTCGATTGCGCGTATCCTGATCGACGGCACGCTCATGCCTTCCCGCGTGATCCCGCGGGGAGCTTCCGGGGCACGGTCGATCCGGATAGAGCACGGATCCGTTCAGTACCCCTATCTGGATGGCGTCAACGCGGTGCTGCATGGCGCGACGCTGGATACGGTCGGCCGGAGCCTCACCCTCACGCTCTCCTCGTTTGAAGGGCATGCCACGATGGTGAGCGTGGTCAGTCCCTGGAACCCCGGCGCGGCCTCCCTCAACGGAGGGAAGGTCGCTATGTCGGCTGGAGAGCCGGAATATGAAGGGGCGACAAGGCTGTCGCTCGAGTATCGTGCGACGGCAGCGGTTGATACCCTCATCCTCCATTTCGGAACGCCATGAAAGCTGTCCTCTTCAAGAAAGCCCATCACATGGAGGTCGCAACCCTGGACCTCCCGGGGTTTGGCGACACCGACATTCTCGTGCAGGTCGAAGCGTGTGGCATCTGCGGAACCGACCTGCATATCGTCGAGGGGGTCGCGCGCTCGACGCCGCCGGTCGTCCTCGGGCATGAATATGCGGGGCGGGTGGTGGAGGTGGGGAAGGGGGTCACGGGGATCAAGGTGGGGGAACGGGTGGCTGTGGACCCGAATATCTCGTGCGGGACATGCTTCTACTGCCGCCGGGGTCTTGTTCATCTCTGTTCCTCGCTCGTGGCGCTGGGGGTGGACCGGAACGGCGGCATGGCGGAATTGTGCGTCGTCCCGGCGGAACAGGCGTTCGTGCTCGGCGAGGAAATCCCCCCCGAGGTCTGCGCCTTTGTCGAGCCTCTCTCGTGCGCCGTCCATGGCATCGACCGCGCGGAGATCCGGCACGGAGACACGGTGGTGATCCTGGGCGGCGGACCGGTGGGACTGATGATGCTCCAGCTCGCTCGCCATGCAGGCGCGACCCGCACTGTCCTCGTCGAGCCGCAGGGGCACAAGCGCGCCCTGGCCGACATGGAGGGTGCGACCGTCGTGGTCGACCCCGCCCGTCAGGATGTGATGGAGCAGGTCC
>JALOPK010000446.1 GCA_025453925.1 Candidatus Eiseniibacteriota bacterium
GTCAACGCGCACGCGATCGAACTCCTGGTTCTTGAGCACGGGGGCGATCGAAGTAGTGACGGGATCGTCACTCCACTTCACCGCGGGGGGAGTTGTCAGCGCCAGAACGGCCACTGGGACCATTACCAACGCCATAACCAGCATCTTTCTCATTACTGAGGTCCTTTCTGTCCGGCCTTGAGGCCATGCCTGAACGATCCGGAGCCTACCGCGAGCCAGCGAGTTGACCGACACCTCCTTCCTTCGAAGTTGGCTCAGAGACTGGGTATGTCGTCGGCTCCCAAGAAGACCTTTGAACTCTGTGGCTCCACCATAGGGGAACCACTGCGCTATGTCAAGTGTTCGTAGTCTATTACCGTACTCTCGCCCTGTCAAGGGGCGAGTGGCGGCACGGCTTTGCTCATGGGCGGGCACGGAGGCCCGCCCCAGCACCGGCGGCGCCTGGTTGGCCACCCTGGAGGGACACGTTCCATCGTGTCCGCCGTTCCCAGCATCCGGGCCATGACGGCGCACGGCCCTCCATCGCGCAATGGGGCGGGGTCTTCCCTCGGAGGGACGCGCGCCGGTGTGTCTCGAAGCCCTACCACTCCCCCAGGTTGGCGGCTCTGATCACGTCCCCGGTGCGGATCATCGAGCTGTTGCGACATCCGACAACGTTGCAGAACGCGATGGCGTGGTATGGATCATTGTCCCGCGTCAGATAGAGCATATTCACCACGGCGCCCTCTTGACAGTGGCATTCCATCAAGATGGGCAGGGGGGCATGGCACACGGGGCAGAAGAGGCTGAGTTCCTCTCCATTAACGAGTTCCGATGAGAGAACGATTTTGTCGAAGCACCCGAGCGTCGGGTTCAACACGACCTCCCCGACCTCTCCATCGGGGCGCCGGAATCCGATCCTGATTCCCGGCGAGCCGCCAATCGCCCGGTCGGGATCGACCAGGTCATGCCCTTCGGGACAGAACGCCGCGCTCACCGTCACGGCCTCTCGGACAAAAGCCTTGGCAACAGGCCATTCGTCGGGGTTGGGGATGCGCAGTCTCCCGTCTTTGTCATAGATGGTCGAGGCCATTACTGCACCCCTTTCTCGGCTAGAAGCGTTGCTGTTCGCACACGATTTCGGCCCACTCGGGGCGGTTGATCTCGCCCGGGTAGTTGGAGTGGATCAGCCGGTAGACCCCCGCGCCGGTCTCATCGAAGAAGACGAATTCGTACTCCCGTTCCTTCTGGTATGTCCAGATCTCATGGTCCATGCATGTCCTGTCTCCAGTCAGCCGCGTCACGTCGGTAGGCGTCCCGTGGGTGATGAAGATACGCCCACGATCGGTATCCACTCCGGCCCGGCCGACCTCTCCGAGCGTCTTCTGCGCAGAAGCGATCCTCGCGTGCAGCGCGGTTCTCGCCTCGTTCTCCGGCGTTGACGTGTCGGGATCCTTCCTCGCCCAGAACCTTTCCAGGAAAAGGGCTCGGCCGATCGGATTGAGATCGCGGAATTCCCGAACCTCGGCAGGGCTTGCCGCAAACCGCAGCTCAACCTCCGCTGCGGTCGACTCCGCCGCCGACAACCCTTGTGGTGGATTGGCCGGCACGTTCTCCGCCCGGACGAACACCGTCGATGACCGTGGACCCGTGACGCATGCCTGGGCCGCCGTATCTTCCATGGAGACAACGAGCCGGTAGTAGCCCGGAGAGAGGTGCCCGACCTCGATGTCCCCCACCAGCACGGCCGACTCGCCCGCCCGTCGGATAAGGAAGGGCCCCTTCCGGTAGACGTTCCGCCCCTCAACATCCTCGACCTCGTAGAGGACGGTGCAGAACTCCCCGCCCTCGCCGGCGGAGCGGAGCCCGTAGGCTTCCGAATAGCAATGGAGAACCGGCTGCGCCTCGCCGTACTTGCGGGACGGATTGGGAAGGACCCGGTAGCCGCTCTTTACCCAAAGGTCTTCTCCATCCGTGGACCGTGTGATGGACCGGGCGAGCTGGACGTCACTGAGCTTCGCGCCGGGGGCGGATAGCTCAGGTGCAGCAATAGGAAGCGCGACCCGCGCGCGATGCTCCCCGTTGAGGTCGCGAATCTCCAGCTCGAGGTCATACACACCAGGCTTCACGGCCAAGTCCAACCGGTCGTAAAGCGACAGCCCGGGACGGACGACATCCTCTCCCGCGCCGAGCCGAACGGGCATGGTCCATCGCCGTATGTCGGTACGGCCGCCCGGCCCCGCGAGGAATGCATCGTAGCCGAGCTCCGCTCCGACCGTGCCATCGGCCGTGGTCACGAAGGTGATCCCGTCAAGGAAAGTCTGGATGTACACTTCCACCAGACTCGCCAGGCTGTCCCCGCGAAACGCGCAACAATCCGCGAGGACTCGAATGGTTCCGGTGGATTCGACTCCCAGGCGGTCAAGCGCCGCGGGGCCGGAAGAGGCGCCGGACGCGAACAGCAGGAACGCGCCCAAGACGATGCCCTTCATGAGTGTTGCGGGTGGCAGTCGCAGATTCACTCGGCTCATTGGGACTCCCCACGCGCGGCGGGGCCGCGCACGATGGTGGTGAAAAACCCGTGGATGAGGCGTCGGCGATGGCGTACCCACGATCCGTTGTTTCACGGGATGGATGATACACCGGCGGAGTGCCGGTGTCCATGGCGGCGAGGGAGGAAGGGATGAGAGGCCGGTCAGGGTCAAACGTCCAACATCGAACGGAGAAGGCCGAGGGGTGCGAAGCAGCCAATCGCGATTGAGGGCGCTGCGACAGAAAGATCACCGCTCATGCCCGTGTGAATGGCTTCAGCCACGATCGAGTAAGATCTCATCCGCTAGAAAGATCACCGCTCATGCCCGTGGGAGTGGCTTCAGCCACGATCGAGTAAGATCTCATCCGCTCCGCTCTGTCGCGACTCACGTCGCTCCTACAGGAGGAGGGAGTCGGCAGTAGCCAGTCGGCAGT
>JALOPK010000447.1 GCA_025453925.1 Candidatus Eiseniibacteriota bacterium
GTCGCTGGTGTCAGGCATATCGTAGTTGATCACGTGGGATATGTGCTCCACATCCAGGCCGCGCGCGGCGATGTCGGTGGCGACCATGATCTGGAACGTACCCTTTCGGAAGCCGTTCATGGCAGCCTGGCGTTGCGGTTGCGACCGGTCACTGTGCAGGCTCGTCGCCCGAAGTCCGGCCCTTTCCAGTTGCTGCGCCAAGCGTTGTGCCCGTCTCTTGGTTCGGGTGAAGACCAGCACTGATTCGGTGTCGATCTCCGCGAGCAGTGACAGCAGCAGGGCGGTCTTCTGAATCTGCCCCACCGGGTACAGCGCGTGCGCAACCGTCTGGGCGGGCTTGCTGAGTCCGATGGCGATTCGCTTGGGATGACGGAGCTTCTGCGCGGCAAGATGCTCGATTTCCGGCGAGCAGGTGGCCGAGAAGAGCAAAGTCTGCCGCTGTTCCGGAAGGTGGGTGAGTATCTCGCGGACGTCGGGGAGGAAGCCCATGTCGAGCATCCGGTCCGCCTCGTCCAGGACGAGCATCTCGACCTTGCCGAGCCGGGCGTGTCCCGATCTGATGTGGTCGAGCAGGCGGCCCGGGCAGGCAACGAGGATATCAACCCCGTCCCTCAGGGCCCTGACCTGCGGCGCGGCGGCAACCCCGCCATACACGGGAGCGCAACGGACGCCGGTCGTCGCGCCCAGCTCTCGGATGACGGCATGAATCTGCTCCGCCAGCTCACGGGTCGGAGTGACCACCAGCGCACGGGTCGCGCCACGCGGACCGGTGAGGAGGCGCTGAAGCATGGGAAGGACAAACGCGGCCGTCTTGCCGGTACCCGTCTGGGCGGTGCCGATCAGGTCGTGTCCCGCCAAGGCGGGGGGAATGGCGGCTGTCTGTATCGGCGTGGGTGCAGCATAGCCGCTGCGTGTGACTCCTGCCATGAGGCGGGAATCAAGTTGGAATTGACTGAAGTTCACGAAGTTTCCTTGCTTTGAAGTACTCTTTGGTTGAAGGAATCGGTCGACATTTGGTCGACAAACAGAGGTCGTAGGGAAGCGGATCCGGGAGGCGAGTGAAGCGGGACCACCCCTGCGAGTAGCACTCCATATTGGCGACTCAGGTATCACCTGTCAAGACCGGAATCCACGGCCAAGGTGGAACAGGCGTTTCTCCGAGCGGTATCCACGATGGTTCGGAACGGGTGAAGACGCGTGAACCGGCATGTGCGCCCTGCTCAACCCGAGTACGGACAGAGAGTCGCCACCACGACGGGTTCTGAAGTGGGGCGATCCCGGCCGGGGAACCGCGTGCCGCAGGACGAGCTATCGCCCCGGCGGGCTAGTGGGGTTTCGGCCTGAAGTCCTCCTTGTGAAGCCCGTGCAGCAGCATCTTCTCATAGAGCGAGCGTGGCGCCATGTCGGCCCTCCGGGCCGCCTCGCCGACGCGTCCTCCTGAGGCACGCAGTACCGCGGCAAGGTAGTCGTGCTCAAGGCGCGTGAGCATGTGCTCGCGGGTCTCGCGCCAGGTTTTCAGCCCGATCTCCTCCGCAGGCGGCGACTGCAGCCGCACAACCGGGCCATGCCGCGGCCGCGCGATCGTCTCCGGGAGTTCGGAGGTGGTGATGGTAGGCCCCGCGCACAGGAGCACTGCCCGCTCGATCACGTTGATGAGTTCCCGGACATTGCCAGGCCAGGAGTACTGGACCAGCGATTCCCGCGCATCGGGCGCCAGGCTGAGCATGGGGCGCGAGAACCTCGCGCAGAAGTGCTCCAGATAGCTGTCGATGAGATCCGGGATGTCCTCGCGCCGGTCCCGAAGTGGCGGCAGTCGGAGCGATACCACGCTGAGACGATAGAAGAGGTCCTGGCGGAAACGCTGGAGTCTCATTTCCGCTTCCAGGTCACGGTTGGTTGCCGCGACAACCCGTGCGTCCACCTTGACGGAGCGCTCGCTGCCGAGGGGCCGGATCGTGTGATCCTGTAGGGCCTGAAGCAGCTTGGCCTGCAGGTGGAGGGGGATCTCTCCGATCTCATCGAGGAAGATGGTTCCCCGATGTGCGAGCTCGAAATGGCCTCTGCGCGCGCGAGAAGCACCCGTGAAGGCACCCTGCTCGTGGCCAAATAGCTCACTCTCGAGCAGCGTTTCCGGGAGGGCTGCGCAGTTGACGGCGATGAAAGGCGCCCGCCCCCGCGGGCTCTCATTGTGGATGGCCCGGGCGAGGCGTTCCTTCCCCACGCCCGTCTCGCCCGTGATCAAGAGCGAGCTGTCCGCGGCCACCACACGGCCCACCAGCGACATGAATGTCTGCATGGCCGGGCTGGTGGAGACGAAGTCCTGCAGGCTGGGTTCGAAATCGGGCCGCTCGCCCTTGAATCGGCGGAAGGCTTCGGCACGCTGGCGCCCCACGATGGCGGTAAGGACCTCACCCACCGCCGCGTCGGACAGGCCCTCAGAGACGACGGCCAAGCACCCCGCGGCCAGAAGCGAGGCGCGCTCGGCGGCATCCTCCGCGCCGGAAAGGACGATCACGTCCGGCTGATCGGGCAGGCTCCTGATGGCGGACACGGCGGTGGCGATGGGCTCGCGAATGGCCTGTTGGTTCAGCAGGATCAGGTCGTACATGCCGCGCCCAAGCTCACTCCAGAAATCCCGTTTCGCCGTGATCGACGTCACCAGCACGTTCGAGCCGCTGATGAGGCGCTCGAACCGTCTCCGGACGTGCGTCGGCTCGAGAAGTACCATGATTCGGATCAACATCGGATGTAGCACCTCCTTCTCCACCGGATACTCCATGATCTCAGCCGACATCGAATGCTGCGCGCTGCGC
>JALOPK010000448.1 GCA_025453925.1 Candidatus Eiseniibacteriota bacterium
CCCTCGTCCGGGATCCGAAGGGATACTCGCACTCAGCATCGCGGATGTACTCCTGCGGGAAGGGCTCTGTCCCCCCGGACCTGAACAGCGACTGGTGGACTTCGCACGGTATCAGAAGCTGGCTTCGCAATTTCCTCCCCGCGCCGCTTCTTCCCAGACAGGGATTTCGCCCGCCGCGATTGCCGAAACGGCGCGCACGCTTGCGCAGAGGCCGTCCATCGTGCTTGCGGGAGCGGACCCCGGGGGTGGACCTTTCGACCGGCTCACAGAAACGCTGGTGTCAAGCCTCAACCCTCTCCTGGGGAACGTGGGAAGACCCGGAGGAATCCTCGAGCGCAGGAGTCTGCCCCCCGCATACCCGGCAGTGGTGCCGGCCACCGTACTGACGGAGGTCCCGGACAGATCCATCAGCTTCCTGATCATTGACAGCGCGGATGATGGCATGGCATTCCCTGCGGCGCTGCTGCGCCGGAAACTGACCGGGGACGATGCTACCGTTGTCAGCCTCTCACCGTATCTCTCTGCGCGTTCCGCCCTGGCCGACTATCTTGTGCCGGCGCCGGCGGCTTACGAGTCCATGGAGGAAGTGGTGACGCCGAGCGGGGCAGTCCAGGCCTCCTGTTCCGTCTCTCTGCCACTGATGAAACCTCCGCAGGGCGCCATGCATCCCGCCCTGTTTATCGGCAAGCTCGCAGACGCGGCAGGGATCTCCGGGCTCCCGACGGCGACAGATGAATCGCTTGTCAGACAGAGGGTCGATTCCCTGTACGCCAGCCGGTCGGGGAGCGTCGTTTCGGCTGCCGACGGCACGCGTCGCAAGGTGTCGGACCTGGGGAGCGCTGATGAATTGTGGACGGCGATGAATGGCGGCGACTGCTGGCTGGATGATAAGGCAGGTACCGCCCGTCCCCAGCGGTTTGCGGTACTCGAGAGATTCCCGGACGCGAAGCTGCAGGACGTCGGCACGATGAGTCCCCCTGCGGGTGGGCCGCTCACGCTCATGCCGGCCGGATGGCGTGCAGCGATCGATTCGGGGGCGCTGTCACCGCTCATGAGCAAGGTCTTCCAGGAATCCGATCTCCGCGACGTGGCCGGCAGGGTGTTCGTCAACCCTTCCACGGCCGCGTCGGCCGGCGTAAAGTCGGGTGGTCGTGCCCTTGTCCGGACCAGGACAGGGTCGGCGACGGTGACTGTTGTTGAAAGCGAGGCGGTGATGCCGGGAGTCATCTCAGGCGTGGTTGGTCCCCTGCCCAATGGGGCGACAACCGGGGATGAACTCACGAATGACGACGTCCTCGCGCTGTGCGATCTGCAGGAGGACGGCACATGGAGACTGACGGGGGCGACCCTGGGCAGGGCGGATGAAGGCGGGAGATCCTGACATGGCGAACGCGCGTTACGGAATGGTCGTTAACGTCGATCGGTGCACGGGCTGCGGGAACTGCATGACCGCTTGCGCGGTCGAGAATAACGTTGCGCCGGCGGAACCCCGGGCCACGCCGCGAACAGGCGTGACCTGGATGAGGGTGTTCCCCGTGAACAACGGCATGGCGTACCCGGACAACAGGACCGGCTTCGTCCCCATCATGTGCCAGCAATGCGGCAAAGACACGCCGTGCGTCAGCGTGTGCCCTCAGAACGCCGTGGATGTGGATCCCACAACGGGGATTGTCGGGCAGGTTCCGCAGCGATGCCTCGGGTGCCGCTACTGCATGACGGCGTGCCCCTATCACGCCCGGTTCTTCAACTGGTGGGATCCTTCATGGCCGGAAGGGATGGAGCAGACGCTCAACCCCGACGCTGCCCCTCGCATGCGCGGGGTGGTCGAGAAATGCAACTTCTGTCATGGCCGCCTGCATGCCGCGATGGAAAAGGCAGCCTCTGGCGGGTCTGCGGCGGGCACCCCGGTGGACTATGTCCCCGCGTGCGTCGAGGCATGCCCGACGCAGGCGATCGTGTTTGGTGATCTGGACGATCCGGCGAGCGCCGTCGCTCAGCTAAGCAAGCAGGAGGACACCTTCCGGCTGCTGCCCGCCCTGGGGACCGAGCCCAAAGTGTACTATCATACAGAGCGATCCTGGATGAGGGAAAAGCTCTCGGCGGTTCCCGGCGCTCCGGAGGCTGCGGTCGCGAGCGGGACGGTCACGCGCAGGGATTTCCTCAAGGGACTTCGGAAGGGGCAGCACAATGGATAGGCAACTCATCGCGCGGGGTCTTCACCGGTCTTCCTTTGCGAGGTTTGTCACGTGGATGCTGCCGTGGGCCCTGCTCCTCGGGGTCGGTCTTTATGCGATCTACCAGTGTCTCGCCGAAGGGCTTTTTCACACGAACATGGACAACCGGTTCGCGTTCGGGCTCTGGATCTATCTTGATTTGACCGTGATCGCGCTCGGAGCCGGCGCCTTCTTCTCGGGCCTCCTGCTGTATATCCTGCGGCGGAAGGAGTTGAAGTCGGTCATCAACAGCGCGGTGGTCCTCGGCGTCATATGCTACAGCGGGGCCGTGGCCGTGCTGATGGTGGATGTGGGTCAGCCGCTCCGCGCGTGGTTCACCTTCTGGCATCCGAACACGCATTCGATGTTGACCGAGGTGACATTCTGCCTTACAGTCTATTTGACCGTGCTCCTGATTGAATACCTTCCCGTGGTGCTGAAGAACCGCAAGCTCCGGCAGATCCCCCGGTTCCTGGTATTCGAATTCGAGCTGCACAAGTTCATGCCGGTTCTTGCGGGCGTCGGCACATTCCTCTCCTTCTTTCATCAGGGTTCCCTGGGTGCCCTGTACGGCGTGCTGCAGGGGCGGCCGTTCGC
>JALOPK010000449.1 GCA_025453925.1 Candidatus Eiseniibacteriota bacterium
CTCCCATGCACAGGCCACGTCATGGAAGAGCAGGTCGCGCCGAGTGGCGTCAGCGACATCCTCAGTGAACCACTCTCCCGTGAGCTCATCGATAATCGACATGATCCCTTCGGCGATGGAACCGCTCGGTCGCGAGCAGATCTCAATGGACACGCTGTCGGGGTGGTTCGGCATGTTCAGCTCCGAGGTGTGGCAAGGAGCCGCGACGTATGCGCGCTCTGGCAAAGTGGCGCGCTCACGGCCCGTCCTCCATCCTCTTCAAGTCGTCAAGAGTGATCGGGGGCGAAGCCTCCGATACGGGAAACAGGGGGAAGCCGTTTCTCTTCCGAATAGGAGTTGGGGCCTTCATGCCCTGGCGGACCAGTTCAGATATCACTGTTCCCAACGGTACAGATCGCGCCCGCGCCGGGCTCCTGGCAGCAGCCAGCACATCATCGTCTATGGTGAGTGTGGTTCTCATAGTGCCCGACAATACTCTCTTTACGGTGACGTATGTCGAGATGAACGTGCATCATGATGCGATCTTTGTGCGTTTCAGCATCGACGTTCCTCACCTCATTCGAGGGTCGCGGGTGACCCGTTGGGGGCGACGCGATGAGTCCACACGGGACGCCTCATCGCCAGGCCCCTGCTTGACCTCACCCCTCCCACGCCTTCAAGACTCTGAGGGCGTTGAGGGTGATCCACTTGCTGGGCTCTCCTTTGTCCTCGATGTCGACGAGGAACCTCCCGTTGAAGGTGTCGGCCAGCGTCCATCTGCCATTCTGATCCTGTTTGGACATGACCACATCCACGGCTTCTCGCATCCTGTCATCCCGACAGCCCAGCCGTGTCAGGATTCCCACGACCTCCAGGATGTCGGTCTGCCACATACGCGGGAAGCCGAACCGTCGCCATCCCGGCTTGGAAACCTTGGTCAGGTCGTGACTCCGTTTGTGGATGTGGTGCCTGAGGAGGTACTCCACCCCGTGGTCGATCACGCGCCGCGCGTCGTCGGACCGCTCGGAGGTCGGGATTTCAGCCAGGGCCTTCAGTGCCTTGACCACGCCCATATGACAGCTGTGGCGCCCCCAGCACATCTCATAGATGTCGTAGGGCCAGCCAGACGGGGGATCGAGGACGCCGTCATCGAAGCGCTGATATCTGACGATCCAGTCGATGGCTCGCGCAACCCGCGCGTCGTCTCCGTATCCGAGCCTCAGGAGGCTCCACGCCAGGTTACCGGTCAGGCAGGGGAGCACTTCCCGGTGGCGTCCGCCGCCGGTACGCACCGCGTGGTTCATTGAGAACCCGCCGCTTGACGTATCCTGCAGTCTCTCAAGCACGAACTCGCATCCCCGTCGTACGCGCTCGTCACTCCCATCGGCACAAAGCTCCGCCAGGATGATGAGCTGCCACACAGTGCCGCGATACTTGGCGTGATAGGGACGATCCGGCCGATCCCAGGAGCCATCGGGGTTCTGGCATGCCAGGATCCGCGGCACGACTCCGGTCCGCATGATCGCGGCGCGGGCCTCGGTGACTTCCGGAGCTGTTGTGGGTCGGCCAACGATCTCCACCAGCGTCAGGTAGCGAACGGAAGGGTTGTCTGTCTCAAGGAGCCAGTCGGTCGGATCACCGTGCACCATCGATTTCCAATCAGCCACGCGTCGCCTCTCTCCCTGTCGGGATCCTCGCCTGGATGGTCGCAGCCTACACCGTCGCCCCTCGCCAGCCCGCGGCGTTCCGGTCGGCATACTCCCGGCAATACCGAATGAAGTCCATCGTGCGGGCGAAGTCCCCGGGGTCCGCCGGCTGACGGACCGAAAGCGCCGGGTTCGGGCGCCCCTCCCACGTGCGGTCGATCAACTCTCGCCACGATGGCTCAAGGGCGCTCTTGGCCCACTCGGCCCCGGCCCGCTTGGAGCCGATCGTTCCCGTCTGGAGGCTGTGCAGCATGCGGCAGTAGCTCAGCACGATGAACGACTGATAGAACCGGTTGTCGAAAGGCCGGGGATCATTGAGGATCTCCTGCCCCCACCGGTGGAGGGTATCAAGGATCTCCCGCCGCAGCGCCTCAACGGGGATCGGATAGATCAGCGATTCCGGTGGCGGTCCCGCCAGAGTGATGCCGTGCTCGCGCACCGTCCACCGGACCACGACCGTGTTGCAGTGATTGGATCGCTCGAGCTGGCGGTGACCGTTGTCAAGATACCACAACGGCGTGCCGACGTTCGAACAGGATTGCAGGGTGCTCTTCGGGAAGTACGACCCTTCGAGGTGTTGCGCCCAGGGGCAATCGAGCCGGAAGATGCGCTCGTGGAGGGTCTGGAGAGCCTCGACAGCGCTGTCCGACAGCTCTTCATCGACGACCACCGCGAAGTCCACGTCGCTGTGCTCGTCCGCACCGCCCACGCCGAACGATCCCTGCAGGTAGGCGCCGACGAAGCTCCTGCCCAGCGCTGTGCGCATGCCGTCCACCAGCTCCCTCAGAACGGCGTTGAGTTCAGGGTAGGGTGTCATGCTCATAGCGTGCTCCAACACAAGGCGTCACCGCCATACCCGCGCTCACGGCAGAGCCCCGGGCAGATGAACTGGTTAGCGGGATTCGGGCACGAGAAGGCGACGGCGGTCTGCTGCCTGCGGGTGCCGGGCGCGCGGAGGCGCGTGAGAACGGCCTGGGCGGAGGAGACGCCCGGCGCCACGCCTGTCTACTTCCCCTTCCCCGGTCTTCCCCGCAGTTCCTTCACCTGATCCCACGCCTGGGGCAACGGCGCGACCGGGGCGGTGGTCAGGTTGGGTCCACCCGCACCGGGGACGAAGGTCGCG
>JALOPK010000450.1 GCA_025453925.1 Candidatus Eiseniibacteriota bacterium
GTCGCGTCCCCGGGAAAGGTTGCCAGGCCGAAACTGGCCGTGAGGCTGACGGGATCACTGGTAGATTCCAGGTACCGTCTTTCGGCAACGGCGAGGCGGACGCGTTCCAGGCGGGCACACGCCGGCTCCGCGGCCTTCCCCGGCATGAGCAGGACGAATTCGTCGCCGCCGTACTTCACGAGGGTGTCGTCCGGGCTGAGTGCCGCGAGCATCACCTCACCGACCTCCCGGAGAACCTGGCTTCCCATGAGGTGGCCATGGGAGTCAACGATTCGCTTGAAGTTGTCGAGATCCGCGAATGCCACCGAAAGGTGGGTTCCGGACGAGCGGGCCGTGGAGAGCATGCCGTCAAGGGCTTCATGAAGGTAGCGGGCGTTCTTGAGCCCCGTGTACTCGTCGGTGATGGTCAGCGCCTCCACCCGGGCGACATACCGGGAGTTCTCGACCGCGATAGCGGCGAAGTCAGCCATCATCCGTAGGAATGGCGCCTCGAGGGTCTGGAAACGCTTCAGATCTCCCACATTGATGACCTCTATGACCCCAAGGACACGATTTCTGATGGTCATGGGCACGCAGACGATCGAGCGAGTGACGAAACCGGTGTGGCGGTCCACGTTGGAATCGAAGCGGTGATCGGCACCGGTGTCGGGTATGACCAGTTGCTGGCCGGTCTCGGCCACGTGGCCGGCGATCCCGGCGCCCCGCGGCAGCCTGAGCCCGCGGATCAGGCCGGGATCCAGGCCCACCACTACCTCGAACGTGAGGTCACCGCTGTCGGGATCGCGGAGCAGCAGCGACCAGTTATCCGCCGCGATGATGCGCTGGCCCGTGTCGAGAATGAGGTGCAGCACCTCCCTGAGGTCGAACGTCGAGGTGAGGGCCTTGCCGATCTCAAGACACGCAAGGAGCTTGGCATGGTCGGCCGGAGCGTCTATGTGTTGCACGTCATCCATCGGCATCCTCCCCGCGTGGATCGGTTCACCCAAGGCCTCCCATCCTGGATCGAACCCCGTTGCCACGCAAGATAGCGCGGGACTGCCGGCCGCACACCTGCATCTTGTCTCCCGCTCCCCGGCCATCGGCCGCTGCGGTTTCGGAAGTGGAACCTTGCGAGCGGCCGCCGGTGCGCGTCGCCCACGAGCACGCATTGCCCGGTACCTGAAGTCGCCAGGTGACTATCCTCATATTGGAATAGTGCGATTCACGCGCGCGACGAAGCGGATGGTGATGGTCGGAGTCCACGGATGGCGCGGTTCCCGCATACTGAGCGGTCGCCGCCGGAGGGAGTCCGTGCGGCGGCCCCGAGCGGTGGCCCACGCGCGTGGGCATCGGACATCATCCCCATGAAACGCCCGGTCGCTTGCGGCTGAGAGGAGAGCGCCTGAGCGCCAGTTCGCGGTTTCACGGCGGCCACCACGTACGCCGGACTTGCCCCGGGTCGCACGCGCCCGTAGCAATGCAGGCCTGAAGCGCATGGGGATCGGCCGGAGGAGAACGACCATGCCCGGCGGGGCTGGCGCGGAACGCCGCTAACCGGGCCGCGAGGAGGTCTGCATGAGTATGGAATCACGGCTTCGGAGGGGAGCATGGCTGCTGGTTGCAGGGCTGCCCGCGCTCGTCGCGAGCGGCCCACACGACCGCGCCCAGGCTCAGGCTGCCTTCGCTGAGTCATCATGCATTCCTGGGCTTGACTCCCTGACCTCAGCTACGTTGAGGAGGGCGCTCGACTACCTGGGTGTGGAGGAGCCGGAACTGGGTTTCGACAAGCTCTACGCCGAGGATGACACCTTTCGACTGGCCGCCGTGGAAAGGATCCTTGGCAATCCACTGGAGCTGCCTGCTTTCCA
Organism: Candidatus Eiseniibacteriota bacterium; assembly: GCA_025453925.1. Taxonomy (GTDB): domain Bacteria; phylum JAFGKV01; class JAFGKV01; order JAFGKV01; family JAFGKV01; genus JAFGKV01. The sequence goes on from JALOPK010000450.1 coordinate 1,848, forward strand.
GCAGGGGTTGTGGGATCGCCTTCGGTCGCACGCGGGGAGTGTCTCCTCGCTCCCGGAAGTCATGCGATGCCTTGGCGAGGCGATGGAGGCGCCGGAGCCCCTGACGTCGCCGGGAAGGATCATGCGGCCAGGGAGCACTGCGGCACGTCTCGTTCAACCCGATAGCCTTTCGCCGTTCCAGGACGCCGCCGATCGTTTCGTTCGGTCGTGCGATGCCGTGCAGGCGTCTCTGGACGCGGCCTTCGCCGGGTTGACGGATGAGGACAGGGAGGAAATCCTGAATGCGGCGCCTGCGTTCTGGGGCGACCCTGATGACGCCGAGGATGCGGTCCGGGCAGGCTGTCTGCACCGCGAGTTCGGTGTCACCGTCAGCGCAGTCGACGATGTAGGGGAGGACGCCGTGCTCGATGCGGCGGCGCGGCTCAACCGGCCCGCGCTCACGGCGGCGAGCCGTCAGTTCATGGAGTCCGTTGTCGCCCTGTGGGGCGACGTGCAGGCGGTGATGACGGCGAATCCGGGTGCAACAAAGACGTGCAGTCCCATCCACGGCGTGGACGGTAGCCTCCTGGCGGTCTTCGACACGCCATGGGGTGCGCTGGTGATCGCGGGTGCTGGTCAGAACATCTACACGGAGGAGGCGATGCGGGAGATCGCGTTTCTGGTCGATCTCGGCGGCGACGACGTCTATCGCGGCCGTGCCTCCTCGGCCGTGGGTGGTCTGCTGCGCTCTCTGGCCGTGCTGGTCGACGGCGGCGGTGTCGACCTCTATGATGCAGGGGGGCGGGACTTCTGCCTCGGCGGAGCCGTCCTGGGCGTGGCGGCGCTGATTGATCTGGCGGGTGATGACGTGTATAGGGCCGGAGACGGGACCATGGGCGCGGGTTTCTTCGGGAGCGGGCTGCTGGCGGACTGGGGCGGCAACGACATGTTCGATGGCCGCAATCTGTGTGAGGGTG
>JALOPK010000451.1 GCA_025453925.1 Candidatus Eiseniibacteriota bacterium
TGCGCATCGGTGAACGTGTAGTCACCGTTCTCGGGGCAGGTCGGGCTCTGGGCCAGGAAGGCCGGAATCAGATCGCCCACGGCGGTCGGGGGATCATGGGCCGTGTTGGCAGCGTCGCCCATGAACATGGCGCCGGCGCCTTCCAGAGTGCGCTGGTTGGCGTGGCAGCGGGCGGTCTTGGCCGTGGCGGTCACGTCGAGATAGCGGGGAACCAAGATGGCTGCGAGGATGATGATGATCGCAACTACGACCATCAGCTCAACGAGGGTGAAACCCTTGTTCCTCATCGGAGACCTCCAAACAGTTGAGGGACAAACTGCGGAGCCTGCGTCCAGACTCCACCCATCGAATACGCGGGGTGACGTATCAGCAAGCGGCGTGCCGGGGCGATGCGCTTGAAAAAGCCCCTGCCCGGACCGCGCACGGCCGCGATTCGCTTGCATCTTGCCACGCGGAATTGCATTCTGCACGAGCCGCAAAGGAGTACCGATGCCCGTGCGCACCACCCGATGGCTGCCGATTCACCTCAGCCACGTGTTCCTGATGGCCTGCTTCTATGCACTTTCGCTGACTCCCTTGTATGCCGCCCCCATCTATGGCCCGTGGAGAAGCCTCGCGGGGCTGTTCCTCCTCGGCCTCGGCGTCTTCGGATGGATACCCTTGTGGAGGGCATCGGCCAGGGGCATCTCCCTTCGGGGCAGCCCGTACTTCCTGTTCCTGGCGCTGATGGCGCGGCGTCTTCCCTGCGGCCGCGTTCGCCCTCCATGGCGATGGTACTGGCGCTACCCGTTGGTGCGCTACCGCTGGGCCCTGCTTGTCCTGAAGGCCTACTACCTGCCCTTGGTGGTCGGCAATCTGCTGGTCTCCCTGAAGACCGTCTGGCTTCTCCCGCAGCAGGAACTGACCTTTCCTCTCATTCTTCTTTTCGTGCGGCGGGGCGCCATGCTGATCAGTTCGTCCATCGCGACCGTGGGCTACACCGTCGAGTCTCCACGCTACGGCGCGCCGATCAAGGCGGTCGAAACCAACCTCATCGGCTGGCTGTTCTGCCTGTCGTGCTACCCCCCCGTCAACGCGGTTCCCTCTCGGTTCATCACGGGGCATTTCTGGCCCCAGCATCTCCTCTTCCCCGCCGGGTCGTTCATGGCCGCGGCCCTCGCCGTCGGGGCGGTGGCGTTTCTTGCCGTGCACACGTGGACCATCGTCGCCCAGGGTGTGCGCTTCGCGAACCTGACGTATCGCGGCACGGTCTCCCATGGCCCGTTCTCCATGATCCGGCATCCCCAGTACGCGACCAAGGCGTTGTGGTGGTTCTGCGAGTGGCTGCCCTACTTCGGTTCTCCCCGGAACATCATCGCATTCTGCGGGTGGATCGGGCTGTACGTCGGTCGCGCGCTGACGGAGGAGCGGTTCCTCTCCCGGTTCGCGGACTATCGCGCGTATCGGCAGCGAGTTCGCTGGCGGTTCATACCCCGCGTCTGGTAGCGCGCCTGCTCGAGGGAGCCCGTGCGTCTGGGCCGGTGTTCTCGACGCTCCTGGGCGGGGGGATCGCAACGGTGGGAGTCGCCCACAGGTGGCCATGACGGAGTATGGCGCCGCCGCCCGTGGCCTGCGCGAAGCATTCGCTGTAGCCACGCCGCTCCGCAGCGTGCCGCCCGGCGCCGAGCGCCGGGGCTACAGGAGTTCAGGCGGGCGCGGTTTTGGGAGAGCCCCGACTTCACCAGGACGGACCACGCAAAGGGCCATGGCGGAGCATGGAGCCGCCATCGGGAAGACGCTCAGAACGGGAGATCATGTCCGCTTTGCTCTATCGCGACCGAAGTCGCTCCCACGGGAGATGCATCCGAGGAGAATGCAGACCCCGCGGAGCCGGAGGCGGGCCGGCTACCGCACGACGATGGCGCCGATGCCGGCTCGGACCCTGACGAGGAGCCGGGTGTCGGCCGCCCCGTAGCCCGGCGACTCGGCGCTCACGGTCTTGGCGATGCCGTCGCGGGAGTCGCGCCCCACCGTGACGTCACCCACCAGGCAGAGAGCCTCGACGCGCCACTCCCCCTGTTCCGGCATCGTGATCCGCACATTGCCGACCCGGGTGAGGCACGCGAGTACCTGGTGCCCTTCCGCGGCGCCCGACCGGCGGAGGTCGAGCTCGATGTTGCCCAGGCCCACGTGGAGCACGCCGCCCTCGATGGGCCGGTCAACCGCCAGCACCAGGTCGCCCAGGAAGTACCGCCCGATGAGCCGGGTTTCGCCTTCCAGGAACACCGCAGGTTCGTCGCCGATGCCTTCGGTGACGGTCGCGCCCGCCGCGGATCCGTAGGTCGCCGATACCATGCGGGCGCCGATATAGATGAGGACGATGGGCCAGAACTCCGAGAGGAGCGTGCCCAGCGTGAACTCGATGTAGCCGAGATTGCCCAGAAGGAACAGCGTGCCGACCACCACCATGACCAGGCCCCAGAACAAACCGGCGCGGCGGGTCAAGGAGACTCAGCGCTCCGCATCAGGCGCCGCGGTGGAAGCCGCCGGCCGGAAACTCGAAGCACGAAGCTCGAAATCCGAAACAGAGGGGCGAACATCCACTATCGAACGTCGAACGTCGAAGGGGCGGCGCCGGCAGTCGGCGGAGGCCGCCGCGGTTGCGTGCCTCCTCACCCTCGCCCTCTCCTGCGAGGAGAGGGGATGTCTCGCTGAGGACTGGCACTTGCTTGAGCGCATCGCCAACGGAATCGTAGTGAGGCTTCCGCAGCGGGCACAAATCCCTTCCGACCTCCCTTTGCGAAAGGGAGGGGCCGACGGAGGCGCCGGCGAGAAATCCGAAACTCGAAATCCGAAACTGACAGTCCGGAGGAGGATCATGCACCCTCATCCCCTCCTTCCCCCATCGAGGGGGAAGGGGTGTCGGGTGACTGCGAGATGCGGGCCACCAGGCATCCCCT
>JALOPK010000452.1 GCA_025453925.1 Candidatus Eiseniibacteriota bacterium
CGCCCCAGGCCTATCCGCTCGTCGTCGCGGGACCGAAGCGAATTGTGGTGCGGGCGTCAAGGAGCACCTCGTCGAAGCAGGCAGTGGCCGTGGAGAGATGTCTTGGAGGATCGAGCCAGAGTTCCCCCGGATCGTCCCCAACCAGACGAGGCCATGGCGCGTCTCGATCTGCGATTCTGCGCGACGTGGCAGCTCCGAGCACTCATCCCCGCCTGCCACGGCCTCCGTGACACGAATGGGCGGTGGCCCTGCTGTGCGGGTCAAGACCCTGGCCGCGATGGGTCATCGCCTTCCCGGATGGAGAGATGCGCGGCAGAGCGATCATGGCCGCTCTCCTGCCGGACCCGGCCCACGCGCCAGGCACGGCGTCCGAAGCCGGCCCGGATGCGTCCTGCACGGATAGAATCCCCCGGACGCACCCAGAGCGAGCGCTGCCTGCCCCGGGTCGCCGGGAGAAGGCAACGCTCGTTCAATCGGTGGAAGTGATCCCGAACCGCTCCAGTTTGCGGTACAGGGTCGAGGGATCGATGCCGAGTATGGCGGCGGTCTTCTTTCGATGCCATCCGGTACGCTCGAGAACGCGGAGGATGTGCCGCCTCTCCAGTTCGTCCAGGGTGAGGTCGCCCAACTCGCCAGACGAATCTGCAGAAAGCCGGGCAGGGCCCTCACGTCGAGCCTCAGGCTCAAGGTGGATATCGGAAGGGCCGATCACGGGGCCGTCGCAGAGCATGAGACATCGCTGCACGAGGTTCTCCAACTCCCGGACATTCCCCGGCCAGTTGTAAGACGTGAGCTTCTCCATCGCCGCGGCATTGAATGACTTCGCGGGCTGTCCGGAAGGCCGGAGGTGCTTCTGTAGCAGATGGGCCACCAGAATGGGGATGTCCTCCTTGCGTTCACGCAGAGCGGGGATGCGGATCGGAATCACGTTGATCCTGTAGAACAGGTCGGCTCTGAATCGCCCCTCCTTCACCCGCTCCTCCAGATCCACGTTGGTCGCAACCAGCACCCGGACGTCCACCTTCTGGGGCTTCGTTTCCCCGACTGGCACCACCTCGCGTTCTTCGAGGACGCGGAGCAGCTTGACCTGAGTGGAGGCCGCCATGTCACCTATCTCGTCCATGAAAAACGTCCCGCCACTTGCATAGAGGAGGAGCCCTTCCTTGTCGCGCACGGCCCCGGTGAACGAACCGCGCACGTGACCGAAGAGCTCGCTCTCGAGGAGTGCCTCAGGGAGTGCCCCGCAGTTGATCGACACAAACCGGCCGTTCGATCGCTGGCTGTTGGCGTGAATGGCGCGGGCGAAGAGCTCCTTCCCCGTTCCACTCTCGCCGTTGAGTAGAATGGTCGCGTCGCTCGGGGCCACGCGACGGACCATGCGGAAAACGCGTTCCAATGGTTCGCTCTGGCCCACGATGCCCGTGAAATCGCACGGGGTCTCTGGCTCTGCCTTCCCTGTGATGATCTCGGCCACCTGGATGGTGAGAGCCCCCCCAAGGGCATCAAGGAGCTGCTGTTTGCCAAATGGCTTCCGGAGGTAGCCGTGAGCTCCCAGAGTGAGCGCCTCGATGGCCGAATCCGTGTCGGCGTGGGCGGTGATGATGACCACCTTGAGCCGTGCGTCGATCTGCCGGGCGCGCCGCACCAGTTCCAGCCCATCCATCCCGGGCATGCGGATGTCCGTGATCATCAGAGCCGCCGGATCACTCCGCAGAATCTGGAGCGCCCGTTCAGCATCCTCGGCGACGGTCACACGATAGCCGGCTCGCGCCAGAAGCCGGCCATACATCTCGCGGATGCCCGGTTCGTCATCCACCAGCAGGAGGTGGGTAGCAGTCGTCACGGCCGCCAGCATCACTTGCGCCGGTCAGGCATCTCGCTGCGGATCTTCAGGGCAAGATCGCCCGGGCTCGTGGCGTGGTTGAGGGCTTCCTCATAGTGGATGAACCCGTCGCGGTACAGTCGGATGAGGGCTTGATCATAGGTCTGCATGCCATAGTGAAGGCTGCCCAACTCGATGGCTTCCTTTATCTTGTCCATTTTGTCTTCCGCCAGAAGAAGATCGCGAATGGTCGGCGTGGACACCATGACCTCCACCGCAGGCACACGCCCCGTGCCGTCCGCCCGAGGGAGGAGGCGTAGGCCGACGATCCCCCGCAGACACGCCGCCAGGTCGACTCTCACCTGCTGGTGCTGGTGCGACGGGAAGAAGTTGACAATCCGGTTGATGGTTTGAACGGTGTCGGTGGTGTGCAGCGTGCTGAAAACGAGGTGGCCGGTAGTCGCCGCCTGGATAACCGAGCCCACGGTGTCGACATCGCGCATCTCGCCCACGAGAATCACGTCGGGATCCTGGCGCACGACGAACTTCAGCGCCGCGGAAAAGCTCTCCGTGTCCTCACCCAGTTCCCGCTGGCTGATGATGCTCTTGTTGTCGCGATGGAGAAACTCGATCGGGTCTTCGATGGTGACGATATGCCCTTTGCGCGCTGCGTTGATGTGCTGGATCATTGCGGCAAGAGTGGTGGACTTGCCACTCCCCGTGGTCCCGGTGACGAGGATGAGACCCCGAGGCTGATCCGCCAGATCTCTCAAGACAGGAGGGAGGTTCAGGCTGTCAAAGGTAAGCTCAGCGCTGGACGGGATGTAGCGGATCGCAATGGCGAATGATCCCCGCTGTTTGTAGATATTGGTGCGGAACCTTCCCAGCCCGGGAACGCTGTAGGCAACGTCCAGCTCTCGCCCGAGATCCAACAGCGCTCGCTTACGCTCCGGGAGCAACGACAAGGCCACCT
>JALOPK010000005.1 GCA_025453925.1 Candidatus Eiseniibacteriota bacterium
GATTCAGGACCGCAAGATCGAAACGCTGGAGCTTCCGCCCGAATTGGCGATCCCCGAGAAGCAAAAGACAGAAGTCCCAAGACCGACCATCCCTGTGGAAGCTGAGGAAGACGAAGATGTCCCCGAGGATGTTACCATCCAGGAGACCATCCTCGACGCCCAGACGGCGGCCGCTGCTCCGGCTGAACCACCGCCTCAGCTCCCCGAGTTCGGAAAGTTCGTGGCGTACGACACCAAACCTGAGTTCATCCGCTATACCACTCCCGAGTATCCGGAGATGGCCAAGAAGGCGGGGATCGAGGGCACGGTGCTCGCGCAGCTCCTCGTGGGAGCGGACGGCAAAGTGTACGATGTGCGGGTCATGAGCGGCCCGGAGATCTTCCACCAGCAAGTGAAGACCGCTGCGCTGGCATCGCTTTTCTCTCCCGCCAAGCAGCGCGACAAGCCCGTGGCGGTATGGGTGGCGGTGCCGTATCGGTTCAGCCTCAGGGACGCCGGCTGAGGAGCCTTCGCGGATCGGATTGCTTTTGAGTCGTTGTGGTCGCCCTAGGGCTGTACGGCCAAGCGTCTGAAGGGAGAGGCGGTTCCCCGCCCTGATACCTCCTCTCTCGAGACGCGGTCGTCGGCCCTGTGACGTCAGTGTCGCGTGTGAATCGTGAGGACGAGTCTTCAACCGACAGGAGGTGTGCGCTTGAGACTCACGTTGTTCTGTGCGCTTCTTTCGTTGGCGCTAGTCGGGTCGGTCTCTGCCGACTTCTACCGTGACGCCAAGGCTCCCGCTCCCGGCCGCAACTCGGTCGAGTCGAGGGGCAATGTCGCCATGGATCCTGCAGGTCCAGCGACCCAGGTTCCATCGAGGATTCCCCAGGCGAATCGTTCGCCGATGATGCCTCCCGATGCAGGCAGCAACTGGGTGCTTGGGCAGGGTATCCAGTACCCAACCGGCGCCGGCAACGAGATGCTTGGCCCCCTCTGCTACTACAATACCCGCAAGGTCGTCGGTGGTGATGACGATCTCTTCGTCGCGGGGTGGGAGTCGGGGAACGAGAACAGCAGTGAAGTAATGGTCACGAGCTGGGATACGTTCTTCGGTCTGTGGACGAACCCGGTGGAAGTCAGCCAGTCTATCACGGATGCCGGTCGGCTCGATCTCGCCCGTGGTACGGATGGCACCGTGCACGCAGTCTGGCACCAGAACTACCAGACGGGCGTGGCGACCTACGAGGTTTTCTACGCGCAGCTCCCCGCGGGAGCATTCGCGTGGAGCGCACCAGTGCGCGTGTCCCTGGCCGATGCCACCGAATCCAATTTCCCCAATGTTGGTGTCGACAATGAAGGCCACGTGACGGTCCGCTGGGCGGAGCTACGCCGGGACGCGGCCGGAAACATCCTTGAGTACTCGGGCTATGCAATCAACACGTCGACGGACAACGGCGTGACGTGGAGCGATGCCAACGTGGGATGGGCCACCGAGGACACGCTGAAGATCTACGGCGCCATGTGCACGGATCCGGTGTCCGGCGACATCTACCTGGTGGACGCCGACCCCGAATCCGATCCCGCTGACGAATACGATGACATCCTCGTCTACCACTACGACAAGGCCGCGGACATGTGGGAAGGGCCGGAGATTGTTGCCTACGGCGGTGACATCAACGCACCCCTTCTGCACGCGTGTCTCTATCCCTCGGCCACAGTCGGTCCCGACGGGACCGTGCATATCCTCTACTCACAAACCACCAACGCCGATGTGGGCTACATCTGGATTGACCAGCAGGTCAGCATGCCGGTTTCGGCACAGCTCTTCATCGTGAGCGGGACCTATGGCAACTGGTCGGCTCCGGAGCCGATCCACCCCGGGGATGCCGGAATCTACGAGGGTTATGAGGGTGCCTACCCTGACTCCACCTGGCTGCAGTTCTGCAGCTTTGCCCAGGTGGGCGTGGATGCCACCAACAAGCTCTACGTTGCCACCCGTGCCTTTGAGTACTACAACGGCTCCTACCTGACCGGGTTCGGCGACATGTCGTCCGATATCGGCGGAAGCAACTTCCAGCCTGAGGAATGGATCGCCTGCAAGGATCTGACTCGTGCCGGCGAGTGGGTGTGGACGAGAGGTTCCGACATCAACCTCCGGCCGGACAGCATCGGGGTGAAGTACTCGAAGATCCCTGAGCGCGTGCCCACCACGGGCGCCCCGGCCGTGTGGGACGAGACCTACAACGGCCTCAAACCCGAGAAGGTCATGTTCGTTCGGCTCACCGACTTCGACGCCCCCGGTCCGCTCACCGAGATCGTGCCCTCGCGGCCGGTCGTGAACGGTCCGGTGTCCTTCACGTGGGTGAATCCTCCCGAAGAGGATCTCGGCGGCATCCGGATCGTGCGCCTGACCACGGGCGGGGCGACCTTGGTCGGTCTGCGGCGCGGGCTCATCCCGCTGAATGCGGACGGCGAATGGATGTATGACCCCGAACAGGACATCGTGTTGATCGAGCCGGATGAAGTCAGCGGCGAGATCCCGACCGAATGGGTGGACGAAGCGGCGCCCGCCGGTACTGTGTATTACACGTTCGTGCCGTTCGACAATGATCTGCACCACCTGTACCCGATTCCCGCCGAGGCCGTGGTCCGCGTCGACTCGGTCATCGTCGTGAGCGCTGACCAAAGCGGCCGGCCCGCACGCCTTCGGTTGGATGCGCCGGCACCAAACCCGGCCACTTCCAGCGCGACCATCAGCTATGCGGTGGCCGAGGCCGGGCAGGTTCGGATCGCAGTGTACGATGTGAGCGGCCGGTGCGTGGCGACTTTGGTGGATGGCCTCGTCGAGGCAGGTTCCGGCGTCGTCCGCTGGAATCTCTCCCACGCCAACGGCTCGCCGGTCGGCAACGGCGTCTACGTCTGCCGTCTTGAGCAGGGTTCGATGAGCACCACACGCAACGTGGTCGTCGTGCGCTGACCTTCAGACGCTTCATGCACAACGGCTCCCGGCCTTGGGCCGGGGGCCGTTTGTGCTTCATGCACGCAGACGGTTGAGCGATGGAGGGCCGCGCGGAGTCGGGACTCACTCACCGCGCCCGGGACGGCGTGCGAGACAGTTGAGGCCCTGCCCAGGGTCCTTCGGTGCGGCCGTGGGCCATGGCAACCGTGTCGCCATGGTCACACCCGTGCTCCTCCCCCATGCCATGACCTGGACACGGGACACTCGTAACACTGTGGGTGTGAGACGCGGTGGAAGGAGGCAGGTGCGCTCTCTGCCGGAATGCGCCGTCCATTCGCGAACGGCCATCGGTGCGCAGGGCAGCACGAGTCCGAACTGAGTACTCGGCGGAGAGGATACCCCTTCCCCGCGTGGGAGAAGGCGGGGTCGAGGGCGCGAGCCTGGTCACTGGGGCCGATTGCGGGGAGCAGAGAGTCGAAAGCCCCCTGCAGGTGCCCCCTCGCGGTCATCTTCTCCCGCCGGGCGAGGAGATGGCGTGTCACACCGCGGACACAGATAGGCAGACTCCCCACCACCCGCATTCTTACGTGTCGGCAACCGCCAGATCATATGACCGGGGTACGGATTCCGCACCGAGAGGGATCCGGGAGAGTGAGGGGCCGGTTCCCATGATCGGGAGTGGTTGTGGAGACTTCCCCGGTGAGGGGGCAAGAGGGGAGGCCGACACCGCGTGCGGCCCGGCAGAGTCGCCTCCGCACGGGCCGCACTGGCCGTCGACTACGAAATCGAGTGGTCTAGGACTCCCACTCCTCAACGCATTCGATCTTCAACGTCTTGAGCTCGTCGAGGATTGGATCATACAGTTCACTCACCACGGGGATATGCACGCCGGTCAGGCGCAGTCGCCCTTCCAGCAGCAGCTTGGTGCCGACGGCGGCCGGGAGGCTCACTGTCTTGGACATCGCCGAATCGCCCTCCGGCTCGCCGAAGGCCACCAGGGTTGACGTAATGCGCCGCAGCGATGGCCGCCCGGGATAGGAGGCGAGGAACTCGTGCAGGAGCACGATCATGTCCTTCTCGCCCTTCCTATATGGCATGAGCTCGGCCAGACGCAGCGCAAGTGCATCCGCCAATGACTCGGCGCCCAGCGGTATGGCACGGTCCTCGAGAAGTCCCATCCATGCGATGTTGTTCATCTCACGGCTCTGCGGGTGGAGTGACAACCTGCGCGCCACGGCGCCTCTCAGGTCTTCCCCGGGTCTTCTCCCCGCTATCTCGGCGACGACCTTGGCAAAGGTCATGGTGAGAAGATCCGCCCGTGGCTGGGGATTCACGATTCCGAGCTCGACCAGCTTCTGCCAGGTCGCGCACCAGCCGAAGTTGCGGAGGGTGCCGCGGAACATGGTGCGTACGCCATGGAGTCCGTATGTGTCGATGTAGCTCACCGAATCGCGGTTAGGATAGCCTTCCAGCTCACCAACTCCCGACGCGAACACTGGCCAGTGTGTGGCGAAGAGGCGTGTGTTGGGGATTTCCTTCAGATTCCCATCCTCCAGGAACTTGGCGCTGTTGGTCCCGGCGAGGACCACTCCCTTGGGACTCCATGAGAACTTGTAGCCCAGAGGATTGTCATCATTGTCCGGAGCCGGGAGTCCTCCGCAGTAGGAGCGAAAGGAGACTACCGAACCCCCTGAGCCCTTCACCGCTTCGATCACCCGCATCGCCGACATATGGTCGATCCCGGGATCAAGCCCCAGCTCATTCAAGAACAGGACACCCGCCTGCCGTGCAGCCTCATCAAGGGCGCGCATTTCGGGCTTGACGTAGCTCGTGGTCACGAGATGCCGTTTGTGGGCGATGCACTTGCGGGCCACGTCAAGGTGGAAGACGTAGGGCAACAGGCTGATGACGACGTCCGCTCCCGCGATGAGGACATCCAGCGCGTCCATCCCGCCCGCGGCGTTGACATCAAGCGCCACTGCTTTGCCTCGCGGGTGGGCGCCGAGAATCCCTTCGGCCTTCGACACGGTACGCGACGCGACCGTTACGGTGCTACCTTCGCAGTTGAGCAGGTATCGGACCAGCGGTCTCGAAACCAAACCCGCTCCGAGTACGAGAACGTTCTTCATGGTGACTCCTCTCCGCACGCCGATGCGTGTCGATTGCTCACTATGTAGCCTTGAGATGACGGGCGACGTGTCGTTCGAGATATGCGAAGTGCGGCGTGAGTTTCCCATGCCAGAGGATGGTGGCGCGTCGCACTTCGGGGGGGAGGCCGCTCTCATCGAGCGAGGCCTGGTAGTCAGCAGTGGCAAGGGCCGGAACGAACGGCGTCAGCGCGCGGCTGAAAGCTTCCGACGCTTCGCGGGGGAACTCGCACGGCAAATTGTCTACGGCCATGACTACCGGCCCGCATCCGGCGACTCCTGGGACGGTGGTATGATGAATCGGATCGTAGACGTAGATCGGCTCATCCGGGTCGGTCGCCTTCACGGTGAATTCAACAGAACCTTCTATGTCGCAGCTCACATCACCGACCACTCGGAGCCTTGGGCGCACGGGACCGGTCATCTGGTGATGAAGCTGGTCCTTGGTGATGAGGCGGGGATACCTGTTGTCCCAGTATACCCCATTGAGCAGCACCGTCAGGGAGGTCCAGTACCTGTGGAAGGCCGAGCGGTACTTCCCTGGGTTCGCGAAATAGTCCGCCAGTTCGAAGGCCTGCGCGGGATCGACCGGCTCGACGAGGTGCTCCTCCTTGAACACGACCTTGTAGATGTGATCGCGTGCTCCCCGTCCAGTCATCAGGGCCGCCAGCTCCGAGGGGGCGATCTCTTCGACCGGGAAGCATGCGAGCATCTCCTGGGCGCCGGTGGAGACGTTTCCATAGCCGGTGAATCCGAACACCACGGGGCACAGCGCCTCGGGGAGGCCTTGCGCCATGGCAGAACCGATGGCGCACAGCTCATCCTTCGCATGGGTGGTCGTCCCGTAGTGGTGCGCCGGGAGGACCCGTTCCAGCGGTGTGTGCCACCCTTCCCACTTGAGCCGCTTGCCGAGCGCCCAGAGCGTGTCGACCATGCCGGCCTTCCCGGCGAAGTTGCCGAAGAAGATCAGCCGTCGCCCTTGCTCGTCCACCATCCGCTCGTAGTCGATCAGATTGCAGCCCTGCTCCATGAGGCGGGCCAGCATGGGCATGTTATGGGTCTGACCCTTGATCACATGGGAGAAGAACACGTATGTTCTGTTCCGAGCAATGAACTCCAGCGGTATCTCTTTCACCGCGAAGACCACGTCACAGGAGGCGAGGTCTTCGTTGATCAGGCCTCCGGCCGCTTCGTACTCGGCGGCCAGGCAGGCTCGGATGGGGGATGGCTGGATGACGAAGGAGATGCCGTGTGCCGCGTTGAGCGACTTCACATCGGAAGGCACGATGGGGACTCGCCGTTCCCATCGGTTCTTGTCTTCTCTGCGTATGCCGATTCGTGTATGCACGATAGTGCCTCCGGAGCACCATGTCGGGGAATGGTGATGACAGGGATATCCGCGCACGGTGAAAGTCATGTACGGGATCGTGCCGGGACTAGTACCGGCGGGCAAGTTCGCGGGATGCGCCATCCCGTCAAGACCCGCGGGGCCTCGCTCCGCCCGGCCGCGGATGACGCGATGCGCTCCGCGCGAGTCGGCACACCCTCGATAGGAGTCGCGTGATGCCCTTTCCCAACATAGTGCTCGTCATCCTGGATGCCTGCCGCAGGGATGCGCTGCGTCCATACGCCGCGCCAGTGATCTACGGAGATCAGCCTCCATCCTTCCTTTCCCGTGTGGTAACGGAAGGGGTCGTGGTCGAGGACTGCCAGAGCACATCATCGTGCACCGCTATCAGCGTCGCCACCATACTGACCGGCATCGGACCGCACGAACACGGTATCACCACGCTGGTGGGGGCCTCACTTCGGGACGGAGTACCTTCCCTGGCGGCCCAACTGCGGCGCGTGGGGTACACGAGCGGTTTCTTTCCATCGAGTGCCGTGCTCAACCGAACCACGAGAATCCCGGACAGTTTCCACCACACCGACGATGGTTTTCTCGAACCGCTCTACCGTGAACTGGCCGTCGGACGTGAGCTGGACCTGCCCATGTTCCGGCGTCACTTCTACCAGCCGCCGACGTCACGGACGCTCCCCGGGTCCCTGCGGTTCTGCGAAGTCACCACGGAATCGGCCGTTTCGTGGATCGCCCGCACTCCGGATCCTCTTTTCGCCGTGATCCACTTCATCGAGCCCCACTACCCATACTGGCCGCCACTCGAATGGCGGGTATCCTCCGATCCGCTGGATCCCGCCAACTACCACGCGTCTCTCCGGCATCTGGATACCGTATGTCTCGGCCGCCTCGCGGACGTGCTTCGAGGACGCGGCAGCGAGGCACTGGTGGTCATCACCAGTGACCATGGAGAGTACTGGGGCACCCATGGGTTCAGACCCAGCGGCGATCATGGCGACCTTTACCAGGAGGTGCTGGCGGTGCCTCTCGTCTTCTGGGGCTCCGGCACGGAGCGGCTTCTTCCCACGCGGTCGGCTCCTTGGTCACATCTCGACCTATCGCCGACCATCCTCGGGCTCCTTGGCCAGCCATCGCCTTCCATGGCGGGCGGGGTCGATCGTTCGGCGTCAGGAGAGGAATGGCCTCGGCCGTCATGGGAGGACGCGGCGTTCAACGATCCCAACTACGTTGCGGCCATGGGCGGATTTCGGCGGGGTGGTGTGGCAGTCCGAATGGGTCGGTACAAGCTTATCCATCGAACACCCGAGCTCGGCGGGCCGGAGCTCTACGACCTGGCGGCCGATCCCGGGGAGCGACGCAACCTGGTGGATCTCTCCCCCGCCGCGCACCGCACCATCGCGCGCTACCTGCCCCCGCCCATTGCGTACGCCCCGCGGCCCATGCCGGAAGTGAGTAGCCGGCTGGCTGCGCTAGGATACCTTTAGTCCAATCGGAGTCTCGTCACCGCCTGCAACCGATTCCCGGGTTTCGTTCGGCCCCTTGTGGTGTGGTCACCATCAGTCTTCCAGGGAAGAGAAGTGCTGCCCACCGGGCGGGATCAAGACCAGGTCGGCCGAAGGGGCACGTGGGTCCTGCCGAGTTCTCCCGGCTCAGGAGAGGTGAGTTTGTCCCGCCTCCACTCGCAAGGTCTCTCCCGGCTTCAGTGCGGTGATCCTCTCGGGCAGGGGGGTCTCCTCACACAGCTCGGGGAGAAAGCGACCCGTCTCATGGGCGCGCAGTTCTTCGGCGGACAGGTGCGCCAACACCCATCGTCTCGGGGAGAGCTCCCGCACGAATTGCTCCCAGCCAGAGCCCTGCCAGGGGCAGAGCAGGAGCACGTCGACAGGCCGGAGCTCCGCCAGCGGAAGGGAGCGTGTGTTCTCGTTGTCCCCATCGTGGAACAGACGAAACCCAGCCACATCGAGGAGGTAGGAGACATGGTGATGCCCATGGGTAGTCCGGAACCATGTTACCGATGCCGGGCCCACCGTAGCGGACCCGGAGCTGCCCACGCCGTCGCGCTCCTGCGGGGTCACTGATGCGACGCGCACCTTGCCGCGGAGGGCTTCCATGACGTCGGGCGGGCCGATGACCACGGTGTCCGGGCCGGTACCGCGGAGGACGGAGCGCGCATCGACATGGTCCCAGTGGCCGTGGGTGATCAGGACAAGATCGAGCTTCCCCGGAGGCGTCCAGCGGGGAGGGGCTCCCAAGAACCGTGGCGGTGGCATCCAGAGCGCATCGACGGCACAGGCGAATTCATCCACAGAGATGAAGAAACCAGCATTGCCAGTCGCCGTGACGCACAGCGTCGACGCCACGGGCAACTCGCTCAAGTGCGCGATTGGCCTGCGACGGGTCCCCGCCGCCGGTGTGTCACGTGGTGGAAGCCGAGTCTGAGGACGAGCCAGAATGCCTCGCGGACAATCTCCTTGGTCATCTTTGACGTGCCGGAATGCCGATCTTCGAAGATGATCGGCACCTCGACGATTCTGAAGCCGTTCCAGTGGCACCAGTAGGTGGTTTCGATCTGAAAGGCATAGCCATCGGAGGCGAGTCGATCGAGCGGCACGCTGCGAAGCGCCTCCCTGGTGAAGCACTTGAATCCTCCGGTGAGATCCCGCACCGGCACGCGTGTGACCGCGCGAGCGTAAATGTTGGCAAAGTAGCTCAGCAGCAACCTTGCCAACGGCCAGTTCACCACATTGACGCCGTTCAGGTAGCGGGATCCGATGACCACATCCGCTTCCTCGGCCCGCTGCAGCAGCTTGGGTATCATCGACGGATTGTGGGAGAAATCAGCGTCCATCTGCACGATGCGGTCGGGGTCCAACTCCAAGGCCCGGCGGAAACCCTCCACGTATGCGGACCCAAGCCCCATCTTCCCGGGGCGCTGGAGGAGGTGGACACGGGGATCCGTTTGCGCAAGTGCGGCCACGACCTGCCCCGTCCCGTCGGGAGAGTTGTCGTCGACGACGAGGACGCTCAGGTTTTTCCCTAGTGCCAGCAACTGGGGCAGCAACTGCGAGATGTTCGCGCGCTCATTGTAGGTGGGGATGACCACCAGGGAATTCACCGGTCTCCTCCTCGTGGGGCGAGGCGATTCTCTACGGGCGCATCATCTTCACTCTTCAACAGGTGAACCATCATCTCCCCGAGAAGGCCGATGGAGATGAATTGAAAGCCAAGTATCGTCGAGAGGAGGCCAAAGATCAACAGCGGTCTTCCGCCGATGGCGTGGGTCTGCAGCCAGATCACGGCAAGATAGAGATTCACCAGCACCCCGAGTCCGAACAGCGCCAGACCCACGAAGCCGAAGAGGTGCAGGGGTCGTCGCCGGTACTTCATCAAGAACACGACCGTCATGAAATCGAGCAGACCGGCCACAAAGCGTGATGCACCGAATTTAGACCTCCCGAACCGGCGTGGACGGTGTCGTACCCGGATCTCCCCCACGCGGAAACCGCGCCAATGGGCCAGCACGGGGAGGAAACGGTGGAGCTGGCCATACACCCGGACTTCTTCCACCACTTCACGCCGGTATGCCTTGAGGCCGCAGTTGAAGTCGTGCAGCGGCAAGCCGCTGGCCAGTCTGGTGGCCCAGTTGTAGATGCGGGACGGAAGGCGCTTCGAAAGCGGATCCTTCCGTTCGGCCTTCCAGCCCGAAACGGCATGGAATCCCTCGTCAAGTTTGTCGAGCAGGAGTGGAATCTCGTGAGGGTCGTCCTGAAGGTCGCCATCCATGGTCACGACGACATCGCCCCGGGCCGCGCGAAACCCCCGCGCCAGAGCGGCTGATTTACCGACGTTGGTACGAAAGCGAATCACCCCCAGTTGGGGCTTCTCACCATGCAAGCGCTCAAGCACCGCACGGGTGCCGTCAGTACTCCCGTCATCGACGAAAATGATCTCGTACCCCTCGATCCGATCGGGCTGGAGCGGCTCCAGCACCTCGCAGATCTCGTCTACCAGCCCGGGAATGCTCTCCTCCTCGTTCAACACGGGGCACACGATGCTCAGGAACGACTTCATGGCATTCCTCCTGCTGTTCGCTCGAGCTCGCGGAGCGTCGCCCGCGCTGTCTCATTCCAATCGAATCGGGTCGCCCACTCCAAAGCGCCACCTGAGAGCCGATGTCGCAACGACGGGTCCTCCAGCAATCGCGTCATTGCCTCGGCCAGGGACCGCGCGTCGCCATGGGGCACGTGGAGCCCGCTCATGTCATGCCGGATGGATTCGACCAACCCAGGACTCCTGCTTGCCAGCACGGGCGTCCCGCAGGCGCTGGCCTCGACGGCGGAGAGACCCCATCCCTCCTTGGGGGAGGGGACCACGACTGCCATCGCCGACCGCATCAACTCGACTTTCCGTTCGAGAGGTACGTAGCCGAGAAACTCCACCATTCCCTCCACACCAAGCGCCCGCGCCCGGCCCTGCAGTCTCGGCAGATCATCGCCGGAGCCGGCGATGGCGATTCGGACCTGCGGGTGAACCCGTCGGAGGAGTGCCCCCGCCGACAGAAGCGTATCGAGCCCCTTGTAACGCTTGAGGCGTCCGACGTAGAGGAACAGCGGTTCCCTCGTCACCGGCTCTCGGGGTGGCCGGTATAGGTTCCGGTCAACTCCACAGTACACCACACTGATACGGTCGGGATCCAAACCCCTGCTGACCAGATCGCTCTTCGTGCTTTCCGAGATCGCAATCACGGGGGTCCTGCGGTACACCAGGGGCACGGCCCGCTCCCAGAGGTAGACGTACGCGGCGAGCGGGAACGCCGCCTCCGCAAACACCGTCGTGCCGAAAAGGTGGGGAACCAATGCGAGAACCCTGTGGCGAACGTAGAGTGGTGTGTAGAACGGGATCTTGTTGATGTCATCCACCACGACGTCCCATGGCTCGCGGAGGAGATGCCGCCGGTAGTAGGCCGCCGCCGCGAAGTTGAAGTTCATCCAGTTGCCGCAGCGGAGGGTTCGTATGCCCTCTACCATCTCCTCCGCCGCGAACCCCGGTGGCCGACTGCAGAGCAGCGTCACCGAGTGGCCCCAGGCAGCCAGGCGGCGAAACACCTCATGGACATGGACCTCCGCTCCTCCGGCCTGAGGGTTCCGAATCTCCCTCCAGTTGATCACGAGGATCTTCATGGCCGCTTTGCCGCCAGCACGCCCACGACGTAGCCTGTCCACAGCTCGATCGCCCCATGCGTGAGCGTCCTGTCCGCCCATCGCGCCAGGCGGATCATGCCGATGTCCGGCGGGAACAGGGGCAGGTGAAACAGTTTTGTGCGCCGTCCCAGCTCCCGCAGCAGGCGGTACGCGAGGGAGGGATGCATCCACTCCCCGTAGACCTTGAGGACCGTGAATCCCGGCCGGGAGACCTCTCGGGCGATCCCCTTCGGCGTGTACTGCGTCTCCCACCCGCCAAACCACAATCCCAGCGGGATGAGGATTCGCTTGAGGAGAGTCCACGGATGGAACGTCTGAGGGACGTCGACCAACAGAGTTCCGTTCTCTTGGAGAACCCGGTGGTTTTCCCGCAAGACCGCGCCCGGTTCGAGGAAGTGCTCGAGCACTCCCTGATGAAAAACGGTTCCGAACGAGGCCTCGCGGAACGGGAGGTAGCGGGCGTCGCCCCGCACGGCACGTAGTCTGACCCCGCTCTCCCGGGCGAATGCCAAGGCGAGCGAAAGCGCGCTGGGGGCCGCGTCCAGTACCACGACCTTTCGTCCGGTCCCGGCCAGTGCCACGCTGTCGCGGGCGCTTCCGCATCCGACCTCGAGCACGGGGTCATGGCCTTCGCCAGTGGCGAGCAGCGCGGGGATACGAGGTGAGTTCGGGTAGATGTCATGGGGCGAGGACTGGCGTTCGGCCCAGAAGTGCTGCCACGGGCCGCGGGCCGATGCGCCTCTTGCGTCACGCAGTCCCCCAGTGGCGGCTCTCACTAGAAGCCCCAGTGAAGCCGCCAGGCGAGGAAATCGGGCAGGGCATCCACTGCGCGGATCTTCGCCTGGGCAGTGGCCACCGCGTACCGGATCCTGACCAGATCGACCGAACGACTCCCGAGATCAACCACCGCGAAGCTGGCCCGGGGGTCTCCATCGCGGGGCTGTCCGACGCTGCCGACGTTCACGAGATACCGCCAGCCGGGCTTCAGGGTGTGCCGCCCCGGTCTCCGGTCGAACATCTCCTGTCCGTCGCCTCTCCCGTAGATGAACGGGACATGGCTGTGACCGACCATGCAGAGTAGGCGATCCGACGCCTCCACCGCATGGCGGACATCATCGACCTCCGCCAGATATGACCACTCGGACGGGGACATCGGGGAAGCGTGCACTAGCAAGATGTCATCTTCCCTGTGCTCCAGCGGCAGGGCGGCGAGCAGACTTCGGTGAGATTCTCCCAGTTGGGAAGCCGTCCACGATGCCGCCGCCGCTGCGGCCTCGTTGAACGACCCCGTGTCGATCCGGCCGATGGCGGCCCAATCGTGATTGCCGGCCACCATCATCGGTTGGTGTTCCATGACCCGCTCGATGCACGCGACGGGATCGGCGCCATACCCGACGAGATCCCCGCCCAGCATCATGCGCCGGATGCCTCGGGACGCCAGCTCGCCCAAGACCGAGTTCAGCGCCTCGAGGTTGCCGTGGATATCAGAGAAAACCGCAATGCTCACGCCGGATCCCTGCCACTCATTTCTTCCGGGCGCAGGATGCGGGCCGCGGCATCGAGCAGACCATTCACGAAATGGCCCGATTCGTCTCCCGCGTACTCCTTACCGAGTCTGACCGCTTCGTCGATGATGACTTCGACGGGAAGGTCCGACTGAGCTCGAAGCTCATGGAGAGCGAGATAGCACACCGCCAGTTCCACCTGTCCCATACGATCCATCGACCAGTTCTCAAGGACCCGGTCGAGCACTCCGTCGGCTTCGGATCTGTCGCGCATGATGCAGATCAGGACATCACGTGCTCGGGTCCGATCGTCTGGATCCACCGCGTGGAAATCCAAACCATCATTCAGAACTTCCTCCGGGTTGTCACCCTCCATGAGCCATGCGTACACGGCCTGGAGCAGAGCTTTCCTCATCCGGTGTCGGGTGCCCGGCACGCTTCTCTACCGCGCGATTTCTTCGATCTGCTGGTTGAGCCTGGCCATCTCGATGGCGGCCAGTGCTGCGCTCCACCCACGGTTGCCGGACTTCGTTCCCGCCCGCTCGATGGCCTGTTCCACGGTGTCGGTGGTGAGCACCCCGTAGATCACCGGGCATGGCGCCTCCAGGGCAACACCGGCGATGCCCTTCGACGCTTCCGCGGCGACGAAGTCGAAATGGGGCGTACTCCCCCGAATCACGGCGCCGAGACAGATCACTGCGTCAAACGAACCCTTCGAAGCCATGCGGCGCGCCGCCATCGGAAGCTCGAATGCGCCCGGAACCCATGCCGCGGTCACCCGTGACTCATCGCCTCCGTGTCGGGTCCAGCAGTCCATGGCTCCTTCCAGTAGCCTCTTCGTGATGAGGTCGTTGAACCGGCTCACCACGATGCCGAGTGAGAGCCCCGTTGCATCGAGTTGACCGTGCATCTCCTTCATGATGTCTCCTTCCTGTGCCACGGGCTGCCTTCATTGTGGACGCACTCGTTGATGATGTCCTCGGATACGCTGGCATCCAGCTGCGGGCCCAGCCCGAACAAGTGACCGAGCTTGGACCGCTTCGTGTCGAGATATCGCGCATTGATGGGGTTGGGTCGCACCTCGAGCGGCACTCGCTCGACGACCTGGAGCCCATGGCCCTCAAGCCCCACGACCTTCCGTGGATTGTTCGTGATGAGCCGTATCGACGAGAGCCCCAAGTCGGCCAGGATCTGGGCGCCGATCCCGTAGTCACGCAGGTCGGCCGCGAGTCCCAGCGACAGATTCGCTTCCACGGTATCCAACCCCTGTTCCTGGAGGCGATACGCCTTCAGCTTGTTGACCAGACCGATGCTTCGCCCCTCCTGGCGCATGTAGAGCAACACGCCCTTCCCGGTCTCGGCGATAAGGCGCATAGCATGATCCAACTGCGGGCCGCAGTCGCACCGGAGCGAACCGAACACATCGCCGGTCAGGCACTGGGAGTGCACACGAACCAAGACCTGGTCGCTGCCACGCACATCGCCGCGCACTAGGGCAAGGTGGTGATCTCCCTCGTAGATGCTCTCGTACAGGTGGAGACGGAAACAGCCATGGTGCGTGGGCATGTCGATCTCGAGCAGTTTCGAGACAAGCTTCTCTCGCGTTCGCCGGTAGCGGATCAACTCCTCGACAGTGAGCAGCTTGAGTCCATGGACCCGGGCAAACTCCTGAAGGCGAGGCAGGCGGGCCATGTGGCCGTCGTCGTCCATGATCTCGCAGAGGACTCCTACCGGGCACAGCCCCGCCAATCGGGCGAGGTCTGTCGAGGCCTCCGTGTGACCGGCGCGGCGAAGCACGCCTCCGAGCCGCGCCACAAGTGGGAAGATGTGGCCCGGTCGCGCCAGATCCCCCGGCGGGGTGTCAGGGTGGGCAATGGCTCGAATGGTTGCGGCGCGGTCATAGGCGGAGATGCCAGTGGTCGTGCCCTTGACATAGTCGACGCTCACCGTGAACGCGGTGCCGAAGGGGGCCGTATTCCGATCCACCATGGGGGTGAGATCCAACTCCCGCGCCCGGTCTTCAGTGATGGCCACGCAGACCAGTCCCCGCGCCTCCCTGGCGAGGAAGTTCACATCCTCGGGGCGGATCTTGTCCCCGGCCATCACGAGGTCTCCCTCGTTCTCTCTCCTCTCATCGTCAACGACCACGACCATCCGCCCCTGGCGTAGGTCGTCCAGCACGTCCTCGACTGTGCTAAACCCACTCATCCATTCCCTCCTCACGACTCGTCCCAGACGGTCCGCACACGAGCCGCTCTACATATCGGGCTACGAGATCCACTTCCAGGTTAAGGTAGTCACCAGGGCGTTTCCGGCCAAGGGTCGTATGCTCCGAACTGTGGGGGATCAGCGACACGGAGAAGAACTCGGCATGGCACGCCGCAACGGTGAGACTGACGCCGTCCAGGGCCACGCTCCCCTGGGCCGCGACAAACCGCGCGACCTTGGGAGCATGGGCGATGTCGATCCATGTGCCGGCCGATTCGATTCGGCGATTCCGCATGCGAACCACGGCATCTACATGGCCGGCGACCAGGTGACCGTCAAGACGTCCATCGGCCCGAACAGGCCGCTCGAGATTTACTTCCCGGGGCCCCCGCCATGACGCCAGGGTCGTCCGTTTCAGGGTTTCTCCCGTCGCTTCGACCGAGAATACGTCGCCGCTGGTGCGGACGACGGTTTGACACACCCCGTCGATGGCGATGCTGCTGCCGACGGCAAGGTCGGCGGTGAGCGGAGTTCGCACCGACAGGAGCACGACGCCACCTTTGCTCTGCCACGCCACCAGGGTGCCAACCATCTCAACCAGCCCAGTGAACACTCATCGTCCTCCCAGTTCCATTTCAATGGCTGCGTCGCTTCCCAACCGGCGCGCTGCGGTGAGGCGGCCTCGGGGGGCCGAGATCAGATCGACCGAACCAAGGTTATGCACGGAAGCCACAGCCTCATCGCCAAGGAACACCGGGGCCAGGAACAACGTTGCACGATCCACCAAACCCGCGGCGAGGAACGCAGCGGCCACACGCGCTCCGCCCTCCACCAACACGCTCTGGATGCCTTCTCGGCGCAGTGCGTCCAGCGCGCCGGAGAGGTTCAGGAGGCCCGGAAGGCGTTCCGCGACCGGCACCACGCGGGCGCCCGCCGATTCCAGCGTTCTGATGCGGTCCGCCGGCGCGTTCTCTCCACACAGAATGATGGGTGTCCGGGCGGAATCGGCCAGTAACCGGGCTTCGGGCGGAGTCCGCGCTTCGGCGTCGAGCACCACGGGCCGCGGTTGCGCCACATGCCCTTTGCGCAGTCGCGCGGTCAGGGCGGGGTCGTCGGCCTGGACAGTGCCGATGCCGACCAGCACCGCATCCATCCGGGCACGGAGGCGATGAGCGTGCCTGCGGGCGGCTCTTCCCGTTATCCAGCGGGCCGGACCGGTTGCGGGGGCGATGCGCCCGTCGGCCGACATGGCAAGTTTGAGGTGAACGTATGGCCGGCCCTTTGCCATCGCGACAACGTAGGGTTCAATCAACCGGCCGCAGACTGACGCGAGCACCCCACTGTGCACCTCAATGCCGGCATGGGTGAGAAACGCGAACCCTTTCCCGTTCACCAGAGGGTTCGGATCCTGCATTCCCGCGACGACGCGTCTGATTCCCGCGTCAACAATGGTGCCGGCGCAAGGGGGAGTTCTCCCGTAATGCGCGCATGGCTCGAGCGTCACGTAAAGATCGGCGCCGATCGCCTCCGATCCCGCAGCAGCCAGTGCGATCACCTCGGCGTGCGCCTCACCCGCCCGGTGGTGAAACCCCGCGCCACGCATGATCCCGTCCTTGACCACGATCGCACCGACCGGAGGGTTCGGGGTGGTCTGCCCCTCCGCCCGCCGTGCCAGTGCGGCGGCGCGCTTCATCCAGTGCTCATCAGTGGACACCGGCCGGGTGGCAGTCAAGGGTTCTCCTCCATTTCCCCAACCTCGCGCATGGATCCACAGCCTGCCCGTGAAGTTAGCAGGGGTGGTGGGAGCCAGCAATGGGGCCCAGCGAGACGGGCCAGGATCACCGGGAGCGGCCCCCGCCAGCGAATGAAGCCCCCACCGATCGCCCCCGAGATGCTTCCAGCACGCCAGGGAGCTTCCTGAGTGCGGCCAAGACCTGATCGAGATGGGTCGTGTTGGCGACGACCACTACCAACTGCAACCAACGGTGAGAACCGTCCTCCTCCGCGACATCCAGGCCTGCAAGCCGTCCGTTCGCCCCCTGGATGGCGGTTTCAAGATCACCCAGTACCGCTCGCCGCTGACCCACCAGCACCGCGAGGTAGGCGGTGAACGCTTCGCCGGGCGTCACGTCCCACTCGACGTCAAGCCAGCGGGCAGGGTCCCCTCTCTTGGCGTTCGCACAATTTGCCCGATGGATGCTCGCACCCCGTCCCCGCGTCACCATCGCCGTGATTCGATCCCCCGGAATCGGCCGGCAACATGCAGCAAACCGGACCGCCAACCCACGGAGATCTCCCAGCCGGACGCCGCGTGACTCCCTGACAAGCTCCCGATGTTCCGCAGGCTGAGCTGGCGTCTCCGTCTGTGGCCTCAGCACCTCGATCTGCGGGCGGCCGACCGCGCCGACGGCCACGGAATGGAGCAGCTCATTGACGGTGGGATGCTGCAGCGCCTTGGCAAGCTCCTCCCATTCTCCCTGCGTCTTGGGAAGAGGAAGCCGGAGCTTCCTGAGGTGCTTGAGAATCATGATTCGCCCGGCAGTCTGGAGGCGTTCGCGTTCGGCACGCCGGAGATAGCGCCTGATCTTCTGCCGGGCGCTGGTCCCCGCCACGCGGGCCAGCCAGTCCAACGTCGGATGGGCGGACGGCGATGTCAGTATCTCAACCTGGTCCCCGCTGCGCAGAACGCGATCCATTGGAACTGCCTTGCCGTTCACCCTCACGCCGGAGCAGCGGAGGCCTATGTCGCTGTGCAACGCGAAGGCAAAATCGAGGGCCGTAGATCCTGCGCGCATCGGAATCAGTTTGTTCCGTGGGGTCAGCACCAAGACTTCAGCGCTCGGCATGCTCTCCCTGAAGGCACGCACTAGGTCCCTGGAGTCTTCGCCGGCCTCTTGGGTCTCCAGCAACTGCCTGTACCAGCCGAAATGGTCGCCCAGCACGTACCGTGCGCCGGTCTGTTCCATGTGGTAGCGCCAATGCGCCGCGACGCCGAACTCCGCGATGTCCTCCATCATGGCGGTACGTATCTGGAGTTCAACCGCGGTGCCGTCCTCGGTGCGCACCGTGGTATGGATGCTCCGGTACATGTTGGGTTTTGGAACCGCGATGTAGTCTTTGAAACGACCTTCCATCGGTGACCACAGCGTGTGGGCAAGCCCGAGGGCCCGGTAGCAGTCCTCCACCGATCCGGTGACCACGCGGAGCCCCACCAGATCGAAGATCTCGCCAAAGGACTTCCCCTGGAGTTTCATCTTCCGGTAGATGCCATAGAAGTGCTTCACCCTACCCGCGATCGCTGCCTTGATGTGATCCCCGGCGAGGATTTGCGTCAGCGGAGCGGTCAGCACGCCGACCAGTGCCTCCCGTTCCTCGCGCCGGGCCGACACCAGTCCCTTGATCTGCTGGTACGATTCGGGGTCGAGCTCCTTGAACGCCAGATCTTCGAGCTGCACGCGAAACCAGCCCATACCGAGGCGATGGGCCAGGGGGGCATAGATCTCCAGGGTCTCCGAGGCGGTAGCCCGGCGCCTCTCCACCGGGAGAAAGGAGAGAGTCTGCAGGTTGTGCAGGCGGTCGGCCAGTTTGATGATGATGACTCGGACATCTTCGCCCAAGGCCAGGAGCAGTCTTCGCAGATACTCGGCTTGCCGCGCCTCGCGATGGGGGACATCCAGCGACGACATCTTGGACAGTGCCGAAACCAAAGCGGCCGTATTCGCTCCAAATGCCCGCTGGACGGTGCTGAGGGAAGTACCACCATCCTCGACAACATCGTGAAGAAGGGCAGCGGCGACGGCATCGGTGCCCTGGCCAAGGCGCGCAACGGTCAATGCGACCGCCTGAGGGTGGACGAGATAGGCTTCGCCTGAGGCGCGAGTCTGGTGCTGATGCGCCGCGCACGCGACATCGAAGGCCCTGCGGAGAACATCACCGTCCAAGCGGGCATCGAGTGCAAGGGCTTCCGAAAGGAAACTATCCGAGTGCAACGTCATGGGACGGCCCCATAAGCCGAGTTCTGTCCCCCGCACCCAAAGGCGGTGGGTGAGGAAGGACGCGTCGTCCTCTCTCGAACCGCCGTCCTTTGGGTGCGGGGTGGCGATCATTCATCTGGGCCCCGCGTCACCGCGGGGCTCGTGCGGCCTACCCGGAGGGCTTGAGACGGGGCGGCTCTCCCTCCCTATTCGGCCTTGCTCCAGGTGGGGCTTGCCTGGCTTCCGAAGTCACCTCCGGAACCGGTGAGCTCTTACCTCGCCTTTTCACCCTTACCCCGCACTCAAAGGCAGCGCATCGGGAGACCGCGCGGCCTTTGAGTGCGGGGCGGTATGTTTTCTGTGGCGCTTTCCGCCGGTCACCCGGCCTTCGCGTTACGAAGCACCCTGCCCCGTGGAGCTCGGACTTTCCTCCCCCCGGTCGTGCCGGGGAGCGATCGCCTGGGGCCGTCCCAGACGTTGATCTGATTCGTAAGCGGCCTGCTTACGACAGCGTGACGATAATCCTACCGCAGAACTGACAGGTGTGCAGTTTGTCGCGCTTGCGGATCTCGTTGACCGTCTGGGGTGGCAGCGTCCCGTGGCAGCCCCCACACACGTAGCCCGCCACGACGGCCACGGCAAGACCACCCTTTCCCGCCAGAATGCGCTCGTAGCGGCGGAGCACCGTCTGGTCGATGGTCGCTGCAACCTGGGCTCGCTCGCCGCCCTTGATCTGAATGCTCTCGTCAAGCCGCGCGGCCAGCGCGTGAAGTTCACGCTCCCGCTCTCCAAGCCGTTTCTGGGCGGCCTTCTGCGCCTCCTCGGAGGCGCAGAGAACGCGATCAAGATGTTCGATCTCGACCATGGCGCCGAGCACACGGTCCTCGGCCTGGGCCTGGCGAAGGCGCGATCGCTCGATCTGCCCGAGCAGCGCACGGTACTCTTCGTTGGTCTTGGCGGTGTTGAGCTGGCTCTGATAGCGCAGCACAATCTGGCCGATCTCATCGACCTCCTTCTCCGCCGCCCGTTTCTCCAGCTCTCTCTGACGATGCTTGTCCCTGCCGTCGGTGAGGGCGGCGACGGCAGTATCGAGGTCGGCCTGCTGTTCGGCCAACCTCTTGGGCACGAGAGCCCTCTTCTTCTCCAACTCCGCGATCAGCGTGTCGATCTCCTGGAGCTTGAGAAGCCGTTCGATGGTCTCGTCCATGTGCTCGCATGCCTGACTGTGCGCGTGAGGGAAGACAGACCCCGGAAGGCCTGATGAGAGAAGAAATGGTGGGCGGAACAGGGATCGAACCTGTGGCCCCCGGCTTGTGACGCCGGTGCTCTGCCAGCTGAGCTACCCGCCCAAGGGCACGACCACATCCAATCGAAACAAAGTTGTCTCCCGGGATGATTCTGTCAAGGCGGGATGCACATCCGAGGTTCAGGGTCGAACTGGGCGAAGTGGGTCGGCAGTTGAGAGAGCCTGTTCAGTGGTGATTTGGTCGGCCCTGAGCAGTGCGCGATGGGCAGTTGTATGCTGTCCTGGAACGGATTGCGGCCGAATATGCTTCCGCCGGGGACGGGTCGGAGTCAAACCCCTCGGGCCCCCACCTCAATGAGCAGTGCGGGCTACGGCTGCACAGGAGCGACCAAGCCCGACTCAGGCTTCACATTGGGGGATGTGTCCGAGCGGACCCGCAGAACGCCAAACACGAGGCTCCCCACCGACAGCTGCAGGTAGAAGGTGAGCAATCTCCAGCCGGCTGTCATGAGGCCCAGGAGGCTTTCGGGAATGAGACCGCGGTGTACCAGCATGAATGCCGCCTCGAGACCGCCTGCCGCTCCGGGTGACGGCACGAACACACCGAGGGTGAACACCACCCATTGGAGAACGAAGAATCGCGACGGGTCAACACGGATGGAAAACGAGGCCAGGAGTGCCGAGACCACGGAGTACCGACACGCCCACTGGATCGCCGTGAGCGTCAGGGTTGCCAGAAGACGGGTCTTGCCGCGCCTGGCAATGAGCCGGTACACTCCCGCACAATCCGACCAGGCTGCTCCGACTCGGCGAGCGACGGGGTTTTTCCTGCCCCGTGTCAGGATGATCCATGCCCCCACGACTGCGCAGCATGTGGCCATGACTATATGCGGACCCCTGGTGCTGATGATGGTCGCGAAACGGGCAAGACCCACCGGTGCCTGGACCGAGGTCACCAGAGCGACAGGGATTGCGAACGCGAAGAACACACCATCTTCCACGCTTCCCAACGTCATCAGCGAGGCCGCCGCGCCGACCGAAAGCCCTCGTTCGACGAGCATTCCGAGCTTCACGTAGCCCCCGCCGAAGGCGGTTGGGGTGATGGCTGACCCCAACTCGGTCCCGATCACCATGGAGAAAAGGTCATGAAGCGGGATCCTGGCTCCCAGGAAGCGTGTCCACACGCGCAGCCTTAGCGCGTGGGTAAACCAGGGAACGAATCCAAGCAGCACCGCGAGTATCAGGTAGTCCAGCGCAACCCGTTGATGAACGAAGACCGCGCCGAAGTCCGTTGTTGAGGCAGTGAGCAGGAGATTGAAGATCACTCCAGCCGGGATCAGAAGCAAAAGATGGCGGAAGACTGTCCGGATCCGATCCGGCTTTGCCTGTGCGTCAGGTCGTGCCAGCGCACGCCTGGCTGAGCGCCCTGCACTGAGGGTCTTCATGGGTCCGCGAGGGGGCAAGGACCGGTGAGTGTGTGACCCCTACCGGGAACGGAGGCGCTCATAGGTCTCGAGGAGGCGGCTGATGGAAGACTCCCACGTAAGTGTGCGCTCGATCACCCTTCGGGCCTGTCGACCCTTCGCTCGGAGGCCGTTAGAGGAGAGCATGACAATGTTCTCGGCCATTGCAGCGGCCGAATCCACTTCCCCGAGCAGGCCGACGCTTTCGGGCACCCGCTCCAGTAAGGCCCCCGCGCGCACGCCGATGACCGGCAATCCCGACGCCTGGGCTTCTACGACCGAGAGTGCGAAGGTCTCATGAGGGCCCGCGGTGAGGTAGATGTCAGCCGAGGCCAGTACCCGTGCGAGTTCGTGCCGATCGCTCTGGTAGGGCAGCAGCACGATTCGATCCGTGGAGGAGGCGACTGCCTCCACCCTGGCGCGCAACGGCCCGTCACCCACAATGACAAGCTTGCTTTCAACCCGTGGCATGGCCAGGGCGAAGGCCTCCAGCAGTACGTCTATCCGCTTCTCCCCGTCGATGCGTCCCGTGTAGGCAATGAGCACGTCACCGTCCTCGACGCCTAGATGACGACGCAACGTTTCGTCTCTCTTGTCGGGATGAAACAGCTCCGCGTCCACACCCAGGGGCACCTTCTCGATTCTTCTGACTCCGGCTGCGCGCAGCGTTTCGATCATGGTGTCTGATGCGGCGAGCACCGCATCACAGCGGTTGTACACGTGTCGTAGATGCCCCTCTGCGAGGCGGGTTCCCACTTCCGCGAGGCGCGGCGCGCGGCGGCGGAGAAACGGGCGCACGTAGGCATGGGGGTAGTCGGTATGACAGAAGCCGACCACTGAAGCGCCGCTGAGCCCTCTGAAAGCAAAGGCCACCAGGGGCAGCAGATAGCCGGTGCCCAGTTCGACAATCTCGGGCTCCTCTGCTCGGAGCAGTCGAAGCACTCTGTCCAGGCGGAGGATGGCACGATAGGGGGCGCATCCGGGAATGACTGGACCGCGCAGCACATGGGTGACCATGCGTCCTTCACGGATCGTCTCGTCCCGGACACCCGGGACGATCATGACGTGGCGGTGGGTTGTCCGGCGGAGGAGAAAGCGGCGTTTTTCCTGGAGGTAGGTGCGTATGCCTCCGCTGGTGGGTGTGTAGGCATTCGTGAGATCGCAGATGGTCATCGGGTCCTCTGCCCATTGATTGGCTGAACCGGAGACGCATCCTTCCCATCAGCCGCGCGTCGCAATCCCGCATGTCGGATTCGTGAACTGGCGGCGCCCAGGGTCCCCGCGGCGGACGCGTCTGCATCGGAGTGCACGCGGATCTCGTCGACCGCGGCAATCACTGCATGTCCAGAATCGCGCGGGAGTGCGTGCCGCCCGTCATCCGCGTTCCACCCGTGCGTGAGGCGGCGCCCTCGGAGGCCGAAACGGAGAGTCACCGGCATGTCAAGCACCACGCCCACGAGCACCCCGAGCATTCCGATCGGGCCGGATGTGTGAACGTACACGCGTCCGTAGTCCTGCTCAGAGAAGCGAATGAGCCAGTCCACGACGGCGATAGTCCTTCCCGCGCGGAGATCCCGTGCCAGCGACGAAGCCGCGACGGCATCAGACGTGAGGAGCGCAAGAGACCTGACTTGCCGGAGCTCCGGCCCCAGAAAGCTGCGGAATGACCGACTCGCCCTCATGCGGGAAGCCCGCATGTCCGAGAAGACTGGGCCTCGCTGCACGCCGGGACCATCCACGTACTTTCGCCGGAGCGTCCGCATGATGCCGCGTTGACGGTACTCGGCCACGAGGGCTGCCGCCAGTGGCACTACCGGCAGCGCTGAGACCAACCCCGCCATGGCCTCATCCGACACGGTGCGGTTCCAGCGAAGGTGGTGAGCAGCATGTTCACCCAACCGAGCGAGGGTCGCGAATCGCGTCCTTCCGGCATCGATGCCCACGTCCAGGTCGACGCTAAAGGCGCGCCTCACCTGTTTGTCCGACGCACAGGCCCGCTCGAGAGCGTGTTCAAGCCGCGACCCCTTGTTCAGGAGCTGAAGGGCCTCCGCGAGGATGCGGATGGATGTGTGTCTGAGGAATGGGGAGGCCGTGGAACCCGGAATCGGTTGACCGACGAGGCGCTCAACCATCACTTCCCGCATGCGGGCACTTCTCGTTGCCGCAGAACCCCTCGATCGGAGCGCGGCGTGCGCATGTCCCAGGATTTGCTGGGCCACCGAGGGAATGGAACCTGGTTGTCCGGCCGCACGTGACCGGCCTTCCGCGAGATGGGCAAGAAGCGCGGTCACGTCAACCGCCCGGGGCGTCACCGTGAAGGTAGTCCCGATAGCGATACCCGCATGCTCGTCCGAACCTCCGCCCTTGGTCTTACGCCACGGGCACGGGCCATAGGGGGCGAACCCGTGTTTGTTCGCAAGGTCGGCGAAGGTATCGGGAGTGAGCGAGTCCAGTACATCGTCAAGCAGGGTAGGGGGTTGGATCTGCTTGCCGCCGTCTTCTGTTTCGAACGCCTTGAAGAGGAGCAACAGCTTCTCGAAGTGGGCGAGACTGAGTCGGCCCATGCGGAAGAACGGGTGGGCGATGCAGTGAAACACCTTCTCCATGACAAGAAACGAAACCAACTCGTACACATTGGCGCGGAGTTCCTGCACGGCACGATGAGTGTCCTCACGCAGCCCCAGAGCGATAACATGAATCATCGTCCCATCGTTCGGGAACAGCGCGTTTATCTCCTGTCCCACGATGACATCTGGAAGATCGGCAAGGTCCAAGGCCCCTGCGATAGTATCGTGGTCCGTGACAGCGAAGAAATCCATGCCCCTCGCCATGGCCAGATCGTATGCTCCACGAGGCGTTGTGTAGCTCTCAGGGCTCCTCAACCTGCCGAGCACGCAGCGGGGAGGGGGGGAGCGATGAGTGTGAACATGGAGGTCCACCCGAGCGATGTGGCCGTTCCCAAGGGTGTGCGCCGGTGCGGATTGGGATGAGACACCCCGGGAATGGCCCATGGACGATCCGGGAGGTGCGCGCATCACCACGTGTTCTGACCTAGTTCGTTGTCGTCCACAGGCTGCAGTAACTCCTGATGAGCCCAGCGTTTATGGCGTCCCAGCTGTACGATGCAGCGGTGTCTCGGGCCGCCCGGCCCATTGTGACGCGGCGCGCCCCATCCAGGATCAGGGATTCCACCGCGTTGGCCATGCTCTGCGGATCATGTGGACAGGCGAGCACGCCGTCCTTGCCAGGCGTAATGATGTCAGCAACCCCGCCTTGTGCGACTCCGATTGCCGGCAGGCCAGAGGCGAACGCCTCCAGAACGACGTTGCCGAACGTCTCAGTGGTGGAAGGGAAGACGAACAGATCAGCCGATGCATACCACGTTGACAGCAGATCCCCATGCTGGTACCCCGGGAATTGAGCATAGGGCAGCGCGTGCTGGAGCTCGTCACGCATGGGACCATCGCCGACGATGGCCAATGCGAACGGGCACCCGCGTTGTTCAAGGATACGAGAGGCCGCCACAAGGTCATCGAGGTCCTTCTCCTTCACGAGTCTGCCGACGAAGAGCAGCAGCGGCCTGTCCGCGGCTCCTACACTCCGCCTGAGAGCATCGC
The DNA here is from genome assembly GCA_025453925.1 of Candidatus Eiseniibacteriota bacterium. Taxonomy (GTDB): domain Bacteria; phylum JAFGKV01; class JAFGKV01; order JAFGKV01; family JAFGKV01; genus JAFGKV01. The sequence continues at coordinate 25,660 of JALOPK010000005.1, forward strand.
TGCGATAGGCCGGGGAGAACCGGTCGAGATCCACCCCCCGTTGCCACAGCTCAACTCGTCGGATGCCGCGCTCGGTCAACTCGCGCACTGCGCTGGGAGAAGGCGCATAGGTCTTCTCGAATTGATTGTGGAACCAGTGAAGGAACCGCCACCCGAGGCCCGCGACCTTAGTGAAGCCATAGTAGGAGAGGTAGGACACGAAGTGGGTATGGTAGCTGGAGACCGCAGGAAGTCCCCGTCGCCGCGCGTAGTCAGCTCCAAACATTCCCAGGAGGCTCGGACTGGTCACGTGAATCAGATCCGGCCGATACCGGTCCAGTTCCCGATCAAGTGGGTGCAGGTAGGGGATCGCGAGACGGTATTCCGAATAGAGGGCGACCGGCAGGGACACGAGCTTGTAGACGCGGTGACTCCAGGAGAACGACCTATCCGGCTTGAACGGAGAGAAGAATCGGTAATCGACTCCCCGCCTGTCCAGGCTCTGGGTCAGGTTGCACAGTGTGCGGACAACGCCATCCGTGTTGGGAGGAAGGCTCTCGGTGAAGTAGGCGACTCTCATGATTACCTCACCAGCCTGACGCCTATCCCGGCACTCACCATGCCCAAGATGGCACCGGCGATCACGTCACTGGGGTAATGGACGCCATTGGCGACACGGGAGACGGCCACCAGTGCCGCCAGGGAGTAGCATGGAGCGGCCGCGCTCGGGTGGACGCTGGCCGCCAGCGAGGCAAAGACGAAGGCGCCCGCGGCGTGACCAGAAGGGAAGCTGAAGTCGCCAGGGGGCCGGACCCTCGCCAAGATAACCGCCGAGCGTCTGAAGGGGCGGGGCCGGCGGACAATGGCCTTCACCGCGGTCTGCACCAGCAACTCTAGGGCGAAGGCAATGAGACCCGCGGGGATCACCGTGCGGAGCGTCGAAGGATCCTGGCATGCCAGGAGGCCCGCAGCAACCGCATAAGAGTGCCCATCGCCGAGCGCAGACGCGGCCTTCATCACGTCGGCTATGAGCCGCCTCTCCGCCACGCGGAAGGCGAACTGGGAACCAGAGAGATCCCATCGGTGCATCAGATGGAGGGCGGTTCCGTACATGAAGGACTCCTGCCGGCTGGGGACCTATCCAACTCTCGACTCACACAATGGGGCCGGGGCGTGCAGGTCGCGTGAGGACTGCGTGAGAATCGGGTGAGGGGATGCCGGACTCGACTGATCGGCCGAGAATAGAGCCCTTGTGCCCCGCGTCCTGGAGGTGCACGTTGCTGCGCGGCGGGCCGTCTCGGAATCTGAATGGTCCCGTTGAGGAGGAAACGATGACAGGAGCGTTCGCCCTCGCAATCGTTCTCGCGGCCGCGGCCACGGGGAATCATGCGGCTATCTCAGGAGACACCGACCCGAGCGGCATCTACCTTACCACCATGGGCGACCTTTCGGTGCTTGTGGGTGAGAGATGTCTGGCGTTTTCCTACCTATCGGTGTTCGGCCCGACTGCGCACATCTACGATGGCGCAGGAATCGCCCGCGAGGAGGAGGCAGGCCGGTTCGTCTGGGCGGATGAACACGGCTCGGTGGCGTTCGTCTTCCACGGGGATGCCCTGCGGCTCGAGGTGGAGGGCATTGCTTCCTTCTGCGGGGCAGGGTGGCCCGGCGACACCGTCAGCATCGCCGCGAGGCATGCGCCGAGCCGCCGCGTGGTCGCGGTGGACCAGGCGCATTTCCACACGGTCGGTTCAGAAACGCCGGTCTCCCGGAGAGCCTATGTCGTGCGCGGCGACACCGTTGAGGTGGTTCCCACCCGCCATGGCAACGGCGAGGGCTTCGTCCTCGCCCGATTCGTGGGACCCGCGCGGACTACCGTCGGCCTTCTTCGCGAGCACGAACTGGCGCCCGAGCCCGCACCGAAACTCCCTCCCATCGCAACCGAAGCGCAGTAGCCGGAAACCGGCCGGCCGCTGCGGCTATCGCCTCAGCGGGTGCGCGGGCCCCATGATCGGGCGGATGGATTGGTCCACGGTGTCGCTTCGCTGGCGCCCCCGCACCCATGGCGCCCTCATGGAGCTACTTGACCAGGATCATGGGCACCACGAGGCTCGAACCTCGACGATCCTGGGCCTTCAGCAGATAGGTGCCCGAGCCCAGCCCGGGCCCCACTATCACCCCTTCCAATCTCGCGTCCACCGGCAGGGATCGAACTCGCGCGCCGCGCACGTCATACACGTCGAGCCGTACCGGCCCGATGGCCCCGTCGATTCGAACCATGACGTCGTAACGGGCCGGCACAGGCGTCACTGCCAGTGCGAGCCGTTGCGGCATGGTCGTCGGGCCCGGCCCGGCCGCTCCCGGCCGGAGCAGTGCACTGGTGTGGGCAGGGTCGCGACCATTCTGCGGCCAGTCATCCGCCGGGCCGGCCGGCAGGCCGAGGGCCCAGACCTGCATCGTTCCCTGCGTCCCGGGCAGGATCACGTCGGTCGTGAGGTCGCCGTCCACATCGGCCACCGCGGGGCCGGCCTGGAGCTGCTCGCCCAACAGGAGCGGCCAGCCCTCCGTGCAGGTGCCCGCGCCCTCGTACACCGAGATCTTCCCCTGTTCCGATGCTACGGCAACCTCCTGTGCACCGTCTCCGTCCAGATCGGCGATCACGGGGCTGGCCCAGACTTCGGCTCCCGTCGCGCGGGGCCAACCGGGGAGCTCAACGCCTTCTCCATCCAGAACGTGGATCATGCCCGACAGGGTGGCGACGACCACTTCGGCCCGGCCATCGCCATCAAGATCGCCCAGAGCGCACGGCGCCTGCACCCGTTCCCCGAGGACGGCGGGCCACCCGGGAAGCGCGGCACCCGCCAGATCGAACGCCGCGACGCTCCCCGTTTCATCTGCGACCACAATGGCGGCGATTCCACCGTCGAACACGCCAAGCGCGGCGCCGCCCCATGATCGACCCGCCAGGGAGTTCGGCCATCCGGCCAGTTCCTGACCTTCTGCGGAGAACACGTGCAGCATGCTGTCCATCGACGCCACCGCAAGTTCCGGCCTTCCGTCGCCATTCAGATCTCCGGCGGCCGGAGAGGAGTAGAGCGGGGCTCCCACGGCCACGGGCCAGCCGGGGGCCGAGACTCCACCGGCCGTGAGGCACACCAGGTCGCCGGAGAAACTGGCGGCGACGATCTCAAGGCCGCCATCGCCATCGAGATCCACCGCCGTCACGGGGTTAGGAATGCCGTACTGCGAGCCGGAAAGGGAATTGGGCCACCCAGGGCGCTCGCTTCCATCCAGCCCGAACACGTGGAGCTTCGCGCCACGGGTACCGACGATCACCTCAAGAGACCCATCCCCATCAAGATCGGCGAGCGTCGGCGTGGCCCAGAGCTGGTCCTGGATCTGCACCGGCCACCCCGGCAGGGGCTGCCCGGCGGAATCCAGAAGGTTGATTCTCCCATTCCGGTCGCTTGCCCCAAGAACTCCATCAGCATACACAGGGCTGCTCGCCAATATGCCCAGCCCCGTCGCGGGCCAGCCGGCCAGTGGTGAGGGCGTGTCGGGATGGTCCTGGGTGAACTCCTGATAGGTGAGCGTGAGATCGACCTCGGACGTATTGCAGACGACCATCACCTCCGGGTCCCATGTCGCGCCGAATCCGTCGAGGGATACGACAAGAGTGCCCGCCACCTCACCCCGGTCATAGACCTCCATTGACCCACCACAGAATGGATACCGCACGTGGAGCACGTCGAGGTGGCGCCATTCATCGCCTGGGCCGCTGATCGCCCACTCCATCAAGGCCCCGTCCCGGAGCCGCAGGTAGTCGATGCCCCACACCGCCACCTGCTCTGATGTTGAAGGGACGGGATAGGTTCCATGATCCTGGGCGAGACCCGGAGCGAGCGGCAGGTTGATCAGCGAGTACCCATACGCACCGCCGTGGAAGTCGGGCGACGGGTTGTCAATGAGAATCGCCAGACTCCAGTTCTTGAACAGAGTCGCGAAATCAAGTTCGAAGCCCGAATCCTGCAGCGCATTCTCGATCCCGGTGATGCCGTTGGCGGGCTCAGCCAGGAGGGAGCGGGTGAACGGTGGTCCGCCGAAGCGGTCATATAGGTAGATGGCGAAAAGCGCGGTGCAGAAGTAGTCGCCCTCATCCGGCTCCCAGTTGGTGAGGGAAGCATCGGTGTTCTGTGCCCACGTGTCCGCCCATCCCCCGGCATTGAGATACCCCACCAGGAGTTCGGCGAGGCCGGAGCAGCCTTCGTTGATCCACAGTACTTCGTTGGCATCCTGGTTCCAGTTGATCATGTGCTGGAGCTCATGTGCCGGCACGACTGCGCCGAAGTCGGACGTGCGCGGATCCAGATTGTCGTCGTAGTACAGCATGTCCAGCTCATTGCTCGTCGGGTACACCGATGACGGGTACTCGTTGGTCGGGCTGAAGTAGCCGCCCACACCCGCGGGACCGATGTTGAGCACGAGAATATGGATG
>JALOPK010000453.1 GCA_025453925.1 Candidatus Eiseniibacteriota bacterium
TCTTCGACACGTTCGAGGGGCTTCCAAAGACGTGGAGATACTTCACCGGCGAGGTCGATCGCGGTCAGTTCGATCTGCAAGGGTGCCCCCCCCCGATCGAAGACCGCAGGGTGCGTTGCGTGAAGGGGCTCTTCCAGGAGACGCTCGGGCCATTTCTTTCGGGCCATCCCATCGAAGGGCAGGTGGTGCTCCACGCCGACGCCGATCTCTACTCGTCCACACTCTACGTCTTGACCCGGTGCAATGACATCCTGCGCCCTGGCTCCGTGGTGATCTTCGATGAGTTCGCCTCGGTGCTCGATGAGTTCCGCGCGCTGGATGACTACTGCGAGGCATACATGCGAGACTACGAGGTCGTAGCCGTGACCCGGACCCCAACCGACTACTTCGCCCATGTGGCCATTCGGATGAGGTGAACACGGATTCGCCGCAGTTGCCATGATTCTTGCGAGGAGGTTACACTTCTCGTAACCCGTCCGCCCTTCCGCTTGCTTGGGCCGGGGAAGTAGTGCAATCCCTCCTGCTGAACCATCCCACGCGGCAAGCGACGGGGCACTACGTCCAACCGCCACCCGTTTCGCGGTGCCGGGATTGCCCTGCCTACTCAACGAGCGCGCATTCCTCCCCACGCCAGGGCGTGGGGCATCCTGCGGTTCCTTCGTGACATCGATGTGCTCGTGGAGTTCGAGCCGGGAGTGCGAGTTCTCTGCGCTTGTCGGCCTCAGCGTCGACCTGAGCATCTGCAGGTTCCTCAACAGTAACCACTTCCGGTGTAAGGGCATGTCGGAGGTGGTACTGGGCTATGAGGCCGGCTGAAGACCCCCTCTCCTTGTGCCAGATGGTGGCCTGTGCCCGCGAAGCGCCCGCCTTGATCCAGGGGAGGCCCGCGATGCATACTTGGGGACGACTGGAGAGTCTGACGCCGCTGCGTGCCGCGACCGGGCAACGAAGAGCATTCCTGTCGCGCCGTAGCTCATGTGGAGACGGAAGCCAGGCCCGCGAAGAGCCCCCCCGCCTTCGCCGAGGCTGCGGACGCGACAGGTTTGGAGCCGCTTCGGGCATGAACTATGCTATGGGGGAGGAAGAAGTGGGAACCATTCTCCGTTGGAGTTGGCGCGTGGTTTTTTTCGGGGGAGCGAGTGATGTCATCCAGATGCCGGACTTGCATCTTCCGGGTTGGATACGCAGTGGCGGCATTCCTGGTTGTACTGGCAAGTACCGAAGGGCTGGCACGCGTGCTCGGCCTCGCCCCTCGCTTGAGCTATCAGTTCGGGAACATTGTTCCGGATAGTCATCTGCCTTACAGGCCGCGACCTCTGAGCACGATCTCAGGCCGATCTGCCTCCGACGAGTACGACTTCACCTACACGCACAACGGCTTCGGTCTGAGGGACGTTGAGCACTTGCTGGCCAAGCCTCCCGGCGTCTTCCGAATACTGGGCCTCGGAGATAGCTTCACCTACGGCCAGGGAGCTGCATTTGAAGACACGTACCTTGCCCGCCTTGAGACTTTCCTGAACAACCGGGACGGTGCTCACCCAAGAGTCGAGGTGATCAAGGCGGGCATCGTTCGGTTCTTCCCGGAGCCTGAGAGACTCCTTCTGCAGCACTACGGGGTGGCATTCAGACCCGACCTCGTCACCGTTGCCTTCCTGCCCAACGATCTCGCCGATACCTACACGGGGATCAAGGCGATCACGGTTGGCGCCGACGGGTTCCTCAAGACTGAGGAGGCGAATCAACTGGGCAGAGTGGCGACCTGGCTCTATCTGAGGTCCCACGCGTGCCGAATTGTCCTTCGTCGATACGTCACGTGGCGAATCGCCAGGAAGCACGGCGAACCCTCAATCAGGCCAAACGACCCTGAACTTCTCAGCGACACCAACTGGGCAAAGATCGAGGCTGAATACTTCAGGATGACCGACATCGCCCACGAGGTCAATGCCGCCATCGCATTCATCCACATCCCACAACAGGGTCCCTGGGGAGCGTGGTCGAACGCGCCCACGGAGCGGCTGGCACACTGGTGCGCGGAAGTCGGAGTGCCATTCATCGACGTGCTTCCAGCCATGAGGCGAATGCCATGTCCTGAGGAGCTCTACTGGAAGCGGGATGGCCACCCAACCCCGCGAGGCTACCGGGTCATCGCCGATACCCTGTGTCGCGCACTCACTGAGTTGGAGTTGGTCCCGTAGCTTTCTGTGGCGGCTCCGTCGCACGTCTCTCGTGTCTACAGGGAAGGGACGGAGAGGCTCAAGGTTGCGAGATGCCGCCGGACGACAGGCCGCAGACCACTCGACTGGAATCGACCAATCCTGCTGTCAGCAGAGCCCTCAACACGCTCTCGGCCTCAAGTGCGTTCCCCAAGGCCGTTGGATGGCCATGGAAGAGCTCCTCCACGGTGGAGGAGGCGCCCAGGTCATCCAGTTCCTGGAGGTGATTCACGTATCGGAGACTCGACGCATCAAGGTCATCAAGCAACGGCTGATGAGGCGCGGTCCGCTCGCGACGCCAGCGCGTCAGGTCCCCGGAGGCCGGCTGGATGAAGATCAGGGGGAAGGCACCATCCTCTTCAACCTCGTGGTAGAACCCTCTGAGTACTCGCCATACGACCCGGTAGGCCTCGGAGCCGTTGTCATAGCGCCCACCGGGCATGAGCGGCTGCCACTTGTCGTACATCTGACTGCGGTATTGGTGGGCGAGGGTGAGGCCGAGACGAACGCAGCCCACGCTGCGCGCCCACGGAGGTAGCCACGGAGCGCCATAACGGTAATGGAACCAGAAGTCAT
>JALOPK010000454.1 GCA_025453925.1 Candidatus Eiseniibacteriota bacterium
CCACATGGAGCCCACTCCCTCCCTGTTTGGGTATTGACAGGACTGTATCAATCTGCTATTCTATCGGCCAAGTGGTGATACATCCCATCATAGGCCCACTCACGGAGGTCATGCCGTGGATCCCGCTCCCGTCATCTTCTCAGGCACCTATGCATGCCTCGTGGACGACAAGGGAAGGCTCACGGTCCCCAAGAGCATGCGTGAGCAGGTGCCTCCGAGTCAAGAGAAGTACTGGGTCACGCTCCTCTTCCCCGAACGATGCGTCGCCGTGTATCCCGAGGCTCAGTGGCATCCGATCCACGCGAAGCGCGTCGATGAGCTGTCGCGGGCCGATTCGGCGGAACACCGCGAGCGCTACCGGGCGGTTCTCGAGAAGACCTACACCGTGAAGCCTGACGGCCAGGGTCGCTTCCGAGTGCACCCGGCCCTTGCCAAGGCGGCGGCACTGGATGGCCAGATCCTGGCCATTGGGTTCGGCGACCACGTTGAGTACTGGGCGCTCGAACGCAGGGAGCGGTATGTGCGCTCCCTGGGCGCTTCCGAAGACGACAGCTGCTTCCAGTATGCCGAGACCATCCGAGATGAGGGGGGAACTGATGGGGTTGCGGATCGGTGAGTGCCCGTACCCCTTGCGGGCACGCGAACCCTCCCCCGCCTCTCCCCGGTCTTCCGTCGTTGCGCCATGCCGGCGGCCGCCGAAGTCCGGACGGCCGTCGGCCGTAACCACGGCCCGTCGTCTCCGCCAATGAGCATTCACCCAGCATGGCACGTTCCCGTCATGTCGGCAGAGGTGACGGAGACCCTCCAACCCGGCCCTGGCCGGGTTCTCGTTGATGGGACTCTCGGTGACGGCGGACATGCCGCAGCCTGGCTGGAGGCGGGCGGCATGGTGGTGGGCATCGACCAAGATCCCGTCGCGCTGGTTCGGGCGGCCCGACGGTGCGAGCCTTGGCATGACCGGCTCCACATCGTTCACGGAGCGTTCGCCGCACTCGATGTCCTTGGGCCCCGAGACCTGGCCCCCGACGCCGTGCTGCTCGACCTGGGTACTTCCCGGGCGCAGATCGAAGATCCGGCGCGGGGGTTCTCCTACCTCAGCGACGGGCCGCTCGATATGAGGATGGACACGACGTCGGGCCACAGCGTCGCGGACCTGCTCCGCTTCACGCCGGTGGAGGAACTGGCGTCATGGCTTCGCGAGCTGGGCGACGTGCCGCACGCCAGGAGGGTCGCCCGGGCAATCGTGAAGGCCGGGCCGCCCGTTACCACGGGTGCCCTGGCCGCGGCAGTCGAACGGCAGTTTCCCCCCCGGCTGGCCATGAAGTCCCTGTCCTGCGTGTTCCAGGCCCTTCGGATGGTGGCGAACGACGAGTGTCGCGCGCTGGAGGGCGGGCTCGACGCCTCACTTCGTGCCCTGCGCCCCGGCGGACGGATGGCGGTGCTCACCTATCACTCCGGCGAGGAACGGATGGTGCGGGGCTTTCTTCGGCGTCAGAGCGGACAGTGTACGTGTCCGCAGGGCCTTCCGGTCTGCTCCTGCGGGTCGATACGCCGGGTAGTGGTAGTAGAGAGGGGTCGCCGCCCGCGGCAGGGAGAGCTGGATGCCAACCCCAGAGCGAGAAGCGCCCGCCTTTGGGCAGCGGAGCGGGTCGATGTTCAATGAGCCTCTCAGAGACGGCAAGGTCCAGGTTGCCGGCGTGATCGTGCTCCTGGTGATCTCGACCTGCCTGCTGGTTATCGTGGGGCAGCGTACCTCCATGCGCAGGTTGGAAGTGTGCCTCCAGGGCCGTCGGGCGACCCGTGACAGCTTGGACGCCGCGAACTCCATAGCCCGGATAGACCTCGTCCGCCTGGCTCGAGCCGACCGAGTATTCCGGGCCCTCAGCGATTCCGGCTTCGTCACCCCCGCGGGAGGCCGCACCAGATTCCTGCTCTATCCCGGCGAAGTGTCCGGCGGCGACGGCCTGCTGACGAGGCATCTGGCTGCGCAGTTGACGGAAGAGCGGCCTGTCGTCAGGGGCAACGAGGCCTGGCTCTGGGGATGGGTCCGCCGACTGCCCACGCTTCGGGATTTCGAAGGTCGAGACCATGGATAGGATGCCGGAGGACCGTCATCTGAGGCGCGCCCGCGTGCTGCTGGCGCTGGGCCTTGTCATCTGGCTCATCGTCCAGGCCAGGCTGGTGCAGGTGCAACTCGTGAAGTCGGCCGATCTGGCACAGGACGTGGTCATCGACCGCACCGAGTACATCGCGGCCCAGCGGGGCGACATCCGCGACCGGCATGGGCTGCCCCTTGCCGTAAGCGTGCTGGTGCCCCAATCGGAGTGTGATCTCGCCCGCAGGGGGCCGTACCGGCGACAGTATCCCCAGGGGCAAATGGCGGGGGTACTCACGGGGATCGTGGCCCGGTCAGAGGACTCCGGCTTCACCGGCAAGGAGGGCATCGAGTTTCAGTATGAGCCCCTTCTGCGCGGCGTTGATGGTCTTGTCCGCTATGTGATCAGCGGGTCGGGCCTCTACTGCAGGTTCGAACCTCTCCGGATCGACAGGCTCCCACGGCCGGGGACATCGGTATCACTCACCATCGACTGTGTGTACCAGGCCTTGGCCCAGGTTGAGGCCGACGCCCTCAGGTCACGGCATGATGCCAGGTGGACAGGAATCCTCATCATGAGACCTCAGACCGGGGAGATCCTGGCCGCTGCTGCCTCGCCATCCGCGGACCCCGAGAACTTCGAATCAGGGCTGAGCACAGTGAATCCACTGTGGTCCAGGCCGTT
>JALOPK010000101.1 GCA_025453925.1 Candidatus Eiseniibacteriota bacterium
CCGGCGTCCCGGGGTCACCTCTGCCTGTCAGAGGCGACCCCGGGATCTCACGGCTACCGTGCATCGCTGATACGGTTGCGCTCGAGGACTCCGCCCGTGCAGGGCTCAGTCGAGGCTCGGGGTTGCTGTCCACTTCGTTTTGCCGGTCACCCATTCGACTGCCTCGACATTGTGGCCATTGGCCCTCGCGGTTAGACTTCCGGTTTTCGAATGCGCACATCAAACTCTGACCCGAGTCCATTCGAGTTTCGGCGCACAGCCTGGCCGGTGCCCGCCAGTGCGGCGCACCCAGATGGGTGATTCGTCATCTCGTCTCATGCGGCCAGCCCCGCGCGCTGCGCCCCGCCGAAGAGCACGAGCCCGAGGAGCCCCGCGATGAGCGCCATTGCGCCATTCCTTACGCGGCGTTCCACGTCAGGTTGTTTCCCGAAGCGATCGGGCTGCGAACGGGCCGGTGTCGGCCAGGCAAGGGTTCGACAAGAGCCAACAGTTAGGCGACAGAGAGGCGGGAGTCAACAGAGTGCTCGACAACGGTCGGGGCGTTGGAAGAGCGTCGAATAGCGGGATCGGCGGAGCGAAGGAGAGGGAATCGGGCGGTGAGGAAGTGGCAGACCACGCGGACTTCGCTGCATGCGCCGAACCCCGGGGGGATTATAGTGAAGCCGTGATGGAGGTGCATTTGTGCGCCGAGCAGTGCGCCGGGGAACCCCGCGATAGTGGTGCCGATGCCGCCCAAGGGGCAGAAGGCACGTCAAGACGAGTCGCGGACGCGAGGCTCGACTGCGCCTGCGCGGGCAGGGACCGCCGCGCAAGGGAAGCGGGAGAATCCATGGCCGCTGTGAGAGGGAGAGGCCGTCTCAGGAAGCCTGAGGGCGCCGACAGATGACGGACGGTCGTGGGGACCTGGGCGGTTTCCCGCCTGCACGAAACCGGGCGCTCCCCATCCATCTGCGGACATGAGCCGTGGAACCCTCCGCCCTGATCGGACGGCGCCTCGGAAGCCTCCATCGGGGGAGAAGGCGATTCGTCGCCTTCGCCGCGGCCAGCCGGTCTGATGCCAATCAGGGCAGATTGGTCCGTGTCGCGGCATTCAGGCGTCCCCGTGATGAGGACGGGGTCCTCCCTCACCTCATGGGAACGTTGATCCCCGGCATCTTGATCGCGGCTTGGCTTGCTTATCCCGCGATTTGGCAACGGCCGGTATTGGCCACGTTTGCCCGTGAGGTCCTTGGGTCACGGGCGAGATCGTCCGACCCCTGATCGACTCCTCATCGGCTCTCAGCCGACCCAGCGGCCCGTTCTTCCGAGCCGTCCTGTCACGGATTTGGGAGAGCGGGGGGGCGCACCACCCGAGGAGGGTCCTCGGCCTCGTCATGGCCGCGCTCCAAGAGTCCGTCCCTGGCCGAGTGTGCGGCCGGAGACTCTCGGGTTCCTCTTGAGCTGGAAGCTCGTGCGCGGGGGGGTTGGATCATTCGGGAACTCGTGGCCCTGCGTCGCTCACAACCCCTCGATGTCAACCCGGCTGCCCCTCGATAGCGCTCCGTCGACCGGCAGCGGATTGCTCGACTCCACGATGCGGAATTCAGCAACCATACACGAGTAGATCGCATGGTCGTTCGCGAGGCCCAACACGTACGGTGAGAGGGATTCTTGGTTGCGCAGCACCACCTCGTGCATGCCTTCACCGAGCTTGCCAAGGTCCACGCGAAGGGTGTCGAGCATGTCTACGCAGATCCAACTGTCGTCGAGTGTCTGAGAGGGAGGCGCCTTGCCCCACCGGACCATTCCCTGTCCGGATTGGTATCCCAACGTTCCTATCTGGAGCTCATCCAGAAAGATGTCGAACGTGAGGAGTCTATCCGGATAGGGCGACGCCCACACCACGAGGCAGGTGGACGCCGTGCCGCCATGTGTCGCAAACCGGACACCGAAATCCTTCACCCCCACCCTGCACTGACCTGCCAAGCCTTCACCGGTGACGCCGCGCCACTCGCCTATGAGATGCATCCACCCCTCAGGCTCCGCAGGCCTGATCCGGCCCGAGGCGGGGAGTGAGAGATTGAAGTCCTCCGGCCTCGCACTCCCCCGCGTCTCCGCTAGCCAATCATAGTTGGTGATGGATCTCGTGCGAAAGTGGCCCCTGAAACGGTGACCCATAACGCTCTCGAGTTGGGACAGTGGCGCCCGGATCTGAGTGCGAGAAATCGGAGTCGACAGGATATAGTCGCCCAGTCGGCCCTCTGCGATGGCACGGGCGGCGGCCTCATTGATCAAGCCATCGAGATTCACCACGGCGACATTGTCGGGTGCGAAGAACGCGAGCGCGCCGCTGTCGGAGGTGCCCACCACCACAGCGCTGTCAGGCGCGACCTTCCCAATCCCCAACGCTGGCAGTCCGCCAGGCTCGCCCCGTGAACCTCGATGCCCCCGCGCGTGCCGCTGGGCCGATGCAGACACCGTGTCCCGCAGGATCGCATAGGGCCTTGCAGAAGCCTCGACGAGGAAGACCATGCTTATCACAAGCATGGAACCGACGACAACTCTCGCCCACGCCGTCCTGGCATGGATCGCGACTCCTGTCACCCACAGAATGGCGCACATCAGGAGCAACTGCGAAGGGTAGTAGTACCATCCGTTGAAGAACGTCAGTCTGACCACCACATGGACCAATACCAACGCCGATAGGGATCCGACAAGGACGGCGGTGACTGCAAGGAAGCGGCGATGCACGCGGGGCAAGGGGAGAAGGAAAGCAGCAGTCAACGCGGACCCCACGATTCCGAGAAACATGGGCAGCGAGAGTCCGATGTTGGACTTCGACATCACCTCGGAGAATTCGGACCACGCCTGGCCAGCAAACAGGTGATGCCACCCGGTCTGGTCGAAATCAAAATGAGTTGCGTAGTAGCGTCTCATGATGATTGGGTCCACATACGCGCTGCTCTGGACGATCCTGCCGAATCGCGCCCAGCACCATGCACACCAGGGGGCGACAAGCAACACCCACGGTAGGGTCAGCATGGTAGCTTGACGCAGGAACTCCGACCCGAGTCGCTCAGATTGGTGAATCGTGCGATAAGACCGCAGACTCCCGAACACCCAGATCCCCCATACAGGAAGTATCGTGGCGATGGCGTCGGTCCTGGTGAGGAACAGCAGAGCCGTTAGTGCGCCCAGGCTGGCCGTCGTCGCAGCCGATACCCTTCCGGATGTGCCGGTCTGAACCATCAGGCGGAGCACAAGAACGGTCAGGAGGAGCGCGAGGCCTGTCTCAAGACCGTTCATGTGCGCCGCGAAAAGGTGAGGAATGCCGAGGTAGAGCACTAGGGCCGAGATCATGAGCGCACGGCTCTCGAAGATCGCCAGTGCCAGACTCGCGAATGAGAGGCACGCCGCATAGAACACGATGAGAGAGAGGGCTCGCACGGTGTCGAAGAACACCATCTTGGAGGGGGCAACCAACGCAGTCGCTGAGAGCACGAGCATCCAGAGGGGGTGAAAACCATTTGTGGGCGACATGCCGTCGAGGGTGAGCCCACGCCCGTGCGCCAGATTCCACGCCGGCTGCAAATAGTAGAATGCATCGTCTATCATCGGCCAACGCGCCCAAGAAGCCCGGTCGGCCCGCAGCGCCGGAATCCCCAGCACGGCCGCATGGGACAGGATCAATGAAAGCACCACTGCGGCATAGCGGGAAGGCTTCATGAACGGCGTCCCGGCAGAGGCGCAGGCGACGGGAACTGAGGGAAGGCCGAAGCAACCAGGTTCTTCCCGGTTGTTGGGCTCACGTTTCGCGGGACTCCAACCACGCGGCCCGACCTCCCGCGACGGCGATTCCCGGCGATCGCCGACGGTCTGGGGCTGAAGGGCGCACGCGCAGGCAGACCCTTCGCGGAGTATGCTCGCATCCTGGGTTCCGCCCCCGGGCGCCGCCGCATGTCGCCTAGTGGACGCGCGCTACTGCACGATGTCAAGCAGTGTCGCCTCCTGAAGGGTGCGGTAGAGAATGTCGGCCACACGCGCCGCCCCGTCCTTGTTGAGTGTTGAAGTGTATGTCGTCCCATGGGAACAACTCGCTCACGCGCGACGCGGGCAGCGAGTCAAAGCTCGCTGCAAGATCGCACAGGTGCGCTCCACGCGCCGCTGCAACTTCTCGGACGATCGAGACGTACTGCCGATGAACAGGGAGCCAATCGCCGCGGGTGTCATCTTGTGTCGCCGTGGTCCCCGGTGAACCCGGATCCGTGTCTCCATCCCCGTCCCACACTGGCGTCGGAGCAGTCATGAGCACCGGCACTATCCCCCTTTCCACCGAAAAGTCCACCATTTGCGTGAGATTCAGCCGAAAGACCTCAGGGGACACCCTCAACGACCGGGCATCGCGGTTGAGGGAGGCCACCCATCCCTTCGCGAATAGCTGCATCAACCGCACCTGTCGATATCGATAGAAGGTGCGGTTGTAGGCGCTCACGCGCTTGTCCTCGATCCCCCACCCCCTCCAATGGTCATTCCAGCCGAAGAGCGCGGTGATGATCCTGGGCCGCAGGCGCCAGACATCTTGCCTCAATTGCGCCATCCCTTGGTGAGAGGACCATCCGATCGTGGCGACATTCCCGTACACGATCTCTCTGCCCGTTCTCTCGCGAACCAAGCCCTCGAAACGGCGCTGGTACTGCCCGCTGTATGTACACGAGCACCCCAACGAGACCAGTGCCGGCCGCTCCCTGCGTAGGGAATCGAGAACCAGGTGGTAGTCCTCCCGTACCCAGAGGAGCAGTGGATCCATGATGTTCACTGGCTTAAGGTCGTCGATGAATCCAACCGCGCGGAGATTGAACTGGTATGAGAATCCTGCTAGGCGGAGGGCTGCCTCGCTCGCCATGATACCCACAAGGATTCCACCGGTCACCATGACAAGCTTCTGCCACACGGGTCGGTTCACGCTGCACGCATCTCGCTTGGCTTCACGACCTTGCCCTGATGTCTTCCCCGAGTTCATTTCGTGAACACATGTCATGGCCTCCAGTCGTCAATCTGGAAGCAGTGGCCTGTTCGGGTGGGCCTGTGAATCTGCGGCGGGCAGAACTCAATCGGGCCGCACCTCCCGTTGTCCGATTGACTGCCCACGAGCCGTGATCCTCCCCGTGCTCGTCCGCGAATGAGCCATCCGCTGAGGCCCCTGACGGGTGGGAAACGGGGAGGACCCTTCTCCCCGCAGAACCCGACTCCTCGGCCGTCCCATGAACGGCTAGACCGGCTTGCGAGAAGAAGAACGCACTGGAGAATCTCTTTCGGTCCAGCGTCCCCCCTCGCACAACGCGGCAACCCTGCCCGTGCAGCCCGGCGATTGCCGAAGCTCACGCGCCGAGGTGCGCCGGGAGATTGCGTGCTCATGGAGCGGGGCATGGCGCGTTGCTCTCTCACTTCGGCTGTTTCTGTCCAAAGCCGCACGGAGAATCGGGGGAACTCGACGTCGCACCCCGTTGGCGGATCAGAATCCTCAGTGCAAGGGTCATCCAAAGCAGGCCGAGACCGTAGAGATTCAGAGATGAGCTTCGCACAAGCTCACGAACAAGCATGCTTCCGTGCTTGTACACGGGAACATGAAAGCTGAGGGCCATGAGCCCATACGACAGGGCCACGCCCGCGACTACGCATCTGTACGCCGGACGCGGAAGAGCCGGCATCCGACGGGTGACCACGGCAATCGCGGGAAGCGCGACGACGAGGTGCTCCGTCCACGTCCAGGCGTTCACAATCATCGCCGCAATCAGCAGTAGACACATACGATCGAAGGGCAAGGCCGTCGAGTTCCGACTCGGCACGACCGCCAAAAGGCCCGAAACGAGGAAGACTGCGATGCGCAGGAGTCGGCTGACGTTAGAGGCGTGTTGCGCGGCGACCGAGGAATCCCCCGGGCTGGTGCCCGCTCCACTCACCCGGCTCACGAAGGAGTTCAGCGAGACATCATTCGCTCCGGCGTGCACAAGGCCGGCGTTCTTGGGGAGCTCATTGCGCAGGTAACGTTCGAATGGTCCTGGGCCAAGCACTGCAACCGAAACACAGAGCACAGCGAGCCCCACGCCTATCATGACCCCGAGCGCCCTCGTCTTTCGATCCGCGAGGAGTTGGATCGCAGTCGCACCAGGAAAGAGCTTGACCACTGCGGCCACCCCAAGCGAAGCACCGGACCGTGCCCATCTCTCTCTTTCATACGCCACTAGTCCGACCACGACGAACAGAAGAACAACGATGTTGACTTGGCCGGTACCGATGGTCTCCCACGAAGGAGCGTACGACGCCGCGGCGATGACGGCCACGCCCAACGCAGTTGCTGAGCGCGGGAACGACAAGCCCCAGAACAGCAAGAACACGGCGGCCCAGTAGAGTATTGCATTACTCACAACGGAGACCACAGCGGCCTCCGCCGGTGTCAACACCGCCGCAACCGGCATGAACAGAAGCGCGATGTGAGGGGGATAGCAGAACTCAGGGGGGCCCCTGCGCATGCCGAGGGTCCGCGCGAGCGCGCGGGTATGTTTGAGATCATAGAGGTCGTGGCCATGGAGAGCAGAGTAGCCTGCCATGTAGAACGTGCCGAAGTCCCCCCATGCTACCTCGTCTATGGCTGAGAGGGGACGTACGAGCCCGCGGTGACACCATCCCACCAACGACGTCATCGCAAGGGCCGCGAAGAACAGCCGGGTGAGGACTGCACGTCGGGGATGCCGGGTGGGGGGACGGTCGTTCACCGGCAGTTGTTCTTCACCAACCTGGAAGTCATGCACAGAGAGCGGCTCCCACCATTCGGGCGAACATCCCCTGGAAGTCAGGACCGAAGCCCCCGCGGCGCCAACGCCCGCTCGTGGTCGCCCGGCAGCGGGCCGACACGGGCACAGGATGGACCGCTGGTGCCCGCATATAACGCGAGAGCGGATTGATAGTAAAGGCCATCTCTTGAGGTCGCTTCGCGTGGATCTGATTGAAGCTGGAGCCTCCGCGCAGGCCAGGCCCCCGACTGCCGGTGGAGGTTCTCACGACGTTCCCGTACATTCCATCGGGGCAGAGACCCCGCTGCCACCCGGACAACCGGCACCACCATGATTCGCCAGGATGCTCGGAGGACTGCCCCATCTCGACGAATCGAGTTCTCTTGAGTCTCCTCGCCCGGCCCGGCCGGGCCCGCCAGTGCATCGCACCCAGACGGGTGGTTCGTCACGTGGTCTATGCGGAGAGCCCCGCAGGCTGCGCCCCGCCGAAGAGCACGAGCACGAGGAGCCCCGCGATGCGCGCCATTGCGCCATTCCTTAAGTAGCGGTTCACGCCAGGTTCGGCGCGGACGCCGTAGGGCCGCGAACGAGCCGTTGCCGGCCAGGCAAGGGTTCGACATGAACCGGCAGTTAGGCGGCAAGGAGGCCGGAGTCAACCGTGCGCTGGGCAACAGCCTCGGGGCGTTGGGAGAGCGTCGAAGTGCGGGATCGGCGGAGCGGATGAGAGGAAATCGTGCGGTGAAGGAGTGGCACACCACGCGGACTTTGCTTCATGCGCCGAGGCCCGGGGGGATTCTGGTGAAGCGGTGATGGGGGCATGAGCGAGCCGAGCAGTGCGCCGTGGAACCCCGAAGTCAGGGTGCCGACGCTGTCCAAGGGGCGGAAGGGACGACACAACCGTCGCGAACACGAGGCTCGACTACGCCCTGCGCGATCAGAGACCTAAGAGCGCGCACGAAACCACCACGCCCGGGAACCGGGAGAACCCATGGCTGCCTGAGAGAGGGAGAAGCCGCGTCAGGGAAGCTTGAGGGCGCAGACAGATGGTGGTCGGTCGTGGGAACCTGGGCGGTTTCGCGGTTTCACAGTACCGAGGAAGTCCCCGAACAAAGTGCCACGAAGGCCGGCGGAGGAGACGGACGGAGGGGGGCTGGGCACTTCGCAAGGATAGTTGGAGAACTGATGACGAGTGAGGCGGGAGAGATGCCTTGAGAGCATCGCGCGCTTGACCAAGGGCCTGGGCGGCTTGACCCGGGAGGACAGGGTACCACGCCGCATCTCTTGTCTGCGCGGATACTGGTGCGCTTCTTCTCCCGGAGGAGAAGCGTTCGTCGTGGGTGCCGTGTCGGGGCAAACCCCTGGCCAGGAATGTGGCTTCGACACGATCTTGCCAGTTCCGCAGGTGGAGGGATTCCAAGGGTGGAGTTAGGAAGGAAGACAGAGCCACGGATCACACGCACGGGGCTTCGTCTGTGGAGCGCCGGGCTCATCGCGGTCTTCCTTGTCCTGGTCTCTTGCCGTGGTGACCAGTCTCTTCCGGCGATTGGCTATGTCTCCCTCCTGGATGAGATTCCGGATGAGACGCCGGCGGGGAAATGGAGTCTTCTCGTCTTCTCCGGCCTCCCACAATCCCCCTCGAAACGCGCCAGGGAGGATACGCCACCCGCCCGGAGCACGGCGCACCCCCTGATATGTGAAGCGAGATTCGACGCAGGCAGCACCATCATTCTGCGACTTGCCTACGCCAGGTCGTGGGGCTCGGGCGGCACCGTCGAAGCGCGGATCGTTGTCGACGGCCGCGTGGTGGCAACGGCGGTGCGGGGACTTGGCAAGAGTCGTGCGGAGCTGCGGCTCTCAGCCCCGGAGTCTGGCAAGGGCCACGTGGAGATCGTTCATCACTTGATCAGGGACGAGGGGATACCCCTGCAGTCGATACAGGGTTTGCAGGTGCAACGAAGCGCCGGGCCTGAGACACTCACCCGCGCAGGCACGCTGCTGGCATGGGCCGTTCGAGCGGAGAGCACCGAAGTTCGACCTGTGCTGCACTTGAGGAAGTTCGGGCTGACCCGGGAGGGATCTCGAAGGGACGCGGTTGCGCTGGTCGGGCGCGACACACTCGAGCTGAATCTCCCGCCCCTTGCGAGCCGGACGAAGCTGCGGTTCTGGGTCGCCGATCTGCGGCTCCCTCCCGAAGGGAGAAGCCGTCTCACGGTTGAGGGCCACGACGGAGAAGTCTGGCGGAAGCTGGCCACGCTGAGCTTGGACGGGCTGGCCGCGGAGAAGTGGGAGCGCATGGATGTCAGCCAAGGGGTCATGCCGGGCATCATGAGGTTGCGCTTCGTGCTGGATGGTCGCGATGAAGTGGTAGCCTTGGGCTCGCCGATCTTGATCGCTGAGGCGGCGAAGGCACCGCGGAAGAAGAACGTGATCCTGATCGACCTTGACACCATGCGGGCAGACCGGCTGGGCTGCTATGGCTATCGGGAACGGCCGACGTCTGTCCATTTGGACTCGATTTTGGCGGCACGAGGGTTCTTCGTATTCAAACGCGCCTATGCCGCCGGTCCGTGGACGGTGCCCGCCACCGCGAAGTTCATGACGTCGAGGTATCGGAACATCGATGTTGGAAACGCGTTGCCCCGAGAATGCACGACACTCGCCGAGCTGCTGCGATGGAATGGCTACTACTGCGCGGCGTTCACCGGGGGAG